>CADCOX010000256.1 GCA_902803195.1 uncultured Bacteroidales bacterium | reverse complement strand
TGCAGGCTCTCGCTGCCGAGCGTCAGGCATCCGTGGACAAAACCGTAGTGACAATGCTGGATGATGACGTTGGACGTAGGTCCGTTCTCAGGTTGTTGATCAGCCCAAGTACCTTTCCCCCCCTTGATGACGACGGCATCATCATTGACACTGATTTGACAACCGTGCACCAACACATCCCGGCAGACATCGAGGTCGAGGGCATCGCTGCTGGGCGCCTTAGCATCGGCAGGCTCATGCGGGGCGTAGATGGTGCAACCGATGTATTTCACACACTCACAGCGGTAGAGGTGGTTCGTCCAGAAGGCGCTATTGATGAGATGGACATCCTGCACCTGCACATTCCGACAGTTGGACATATACACCAGCCGTGGGCGCAAGGCCTCAAGGTTCGTACACTGAGGGTTGAAGCGACGCCGAATCCAGAACTCCTCCCAGAAGCGGAGGCCGTTGCCGTCGATGGTGCCCGTGCCGCTAATCGTGAAACCGTCCAGCCCATCGGCGTTCACGAGGGCCGCAAAATACTTGAGCGACTGTCCCTCCATGCGGGTGTCGACGAGGGGATAGTGCTTGATGGCATCGATGCCCTTCAGACGCGCACCCTCGTCGAGATGCAGATGCGTGCCCTGACGGAAGAAGAGCGAACCCGAGAGGAACGTACCGCGGGGAATGACCACTACACCCCCACCCTCTTCGGCGACGCGGTCGATGACACGTTGGATGGCGGCAGTCTGCAGGACGGTGGAATCCTGAACGGCTCCGTAGTCGGTAATGACATAACGACGTCCGAGCGCGCCGACATCCACGCGAGAAGTATCAGCAAACCAGGCTGCTACGGGAGTGCCATCGGGCCATAAGTCCTGCGGAGTCTTCTGTCGACGAGCACTCATGCTCAGGCAGAAACCGAGGAGGACAATAGAACAGAGTATGCGCTTCATTTTCAATTAGTCTTTTTCAAGTTCTCTTTATATTTTCACGTGCAAAAATAAGACTATTCTATTGAATTATAGCATTACATGACGTTTTTTTCTGCACTTGAGCAATTTTTTTCGAATTAATTCGCTATTTTTGTCGCCAGAATCCTATTTGTTCAAGCTATGAAACGAACACTCACAACGCTTCTCCTGGCATTCGTAGCCATCAACGTAATCGCACAAGCGACCACCGCCGACGATGTCCTCGCTACGGCACGTAAGGTCAATGCCTATTTCATGGAAAAATGGCCCGACCCGACTACGCCTACGTTCGTGAAACGCGAGCGCTCGAGCAACCTGTGGACACGCGCCGTCTACTACGAAGGACTGATGGCACTCTACGGCATCGACCCACAGGGCACCTACCTCGACTACACCGACCGCTGGGGCGACTTCCACCAATGGACTACCCGCGACGGCGTGCGTACGACAAACGCCGACAACCAGTGTTGCGCTCAGACCTACCTCGACCGTTACCTGATGACCCAAGATAATAAGATGTTCGCGCGCGTACGCGAGAACCTCGACCATCAGATGCGCACGAAAGTGGGTTGGTGGACGTGGGTCGACGCTATTCAGATGGCGATGCCCGTATATACGAAGATGTACCGCATCACAGGCGACAAGCGTTACGCCGACCACGCGATGAAGATGTACACCTGGACGCGCGACACACTGGCGGGCGGCCTGTTCAACGAGCGGGAAGGCCTCTGGTGGCGCGACAAGGACTACGTCCCACCCTACCGCGAACCCGATGGCGCCAACTGCTATTGGAGCCGAGGTTGCGGTTGGGCTTACGCCGCTTTGGTCAAGGCGATGGACGACATGCGCAGCCGCCCTATGGACCGCGCGATGCGCAAGCACTATAAGCGCCTGCTCAAGGACTTCCGCCTGATGAGCCGTGCCCTGCTCGCCTGCCAGCGCGCCGACGGACTGTGGAATCCGAGCCTCGTCAGCCCTGCCAACTACGGAGGAAAGGAACTCACGGGCACGGCCCTCTTCCTCTACGGCATGAGCTGGGGCATTCGTCAAGGCCTCCTACCCGCCAAGCGCTACCGCCCAGTTTGCGACCGCGCATGGACCGCGATGGTCAACGACTGCGTTCACGATAATGGTTTCCTCGGCTACGTACAAAGCACGGGCAAAGAGCCAGCTTCGGCACAGCCCGTCACCTACGACCGCGTGCCCGACTTCGAGGACTTCGGCACCGGCTGCTTCCTGCTGGGAGCCGCAGAATACTATAAGTTGGTGAAATGATTTTGACGCTCAGCGTCAAAAAAACAGTACATCTACTGAATAAACGAAAGCCACCCCTAAGCCTCACGAAGAAAGGCTTAGGGGTGGTTTCATTTCAAGTGAATTCTGTATTACTTTCTATGGCGACGGAAGAAGGAACGACTAATGGGGTCTTTCTTCTTCTGTACGAAAGGCTTCAACACATCCTCCTCAGCAGCACGAGTGGCTTTTACCTCTTGGGGTGTGATGGTTTTATAAGTGTAAGTCCTACCATCGGCCGAACGGATTGCGCCGTAAGCGTTGAAGGAATAAGAACAATTGTGGGTGTCCTCGTCTTCATAAGTTTCACCATCTTCTATTTCGTATTGCTCTTCATAGATGACGTCAGGCAGGATGGACGTAGCACGACCAAAGCAGCCAACGTATGCCAAAGCCTCAAAGAAATCCGATTCAGGTAAGCAGTATGTGAGATAGTGCGTCCACTGGCCATAAGGATTCTCGTACTCGTTGTTGTAATCAAACGTGAATGTATAAGTCTCGGAGCCTTTACCTTCAGTACCAGAATAGTTATTCTTCCAAACGACTTTTTTCAAGACCTTTCCTGAATAGGTGAAATTGATAGTAACATTTTCTGTCT
>CADCOX010000255.1 GCA_902803195.1 uncultured Bacteroidales bacterium | reverse complement strand
TTGCGCATCGCTTCGTCCTTCATCAGCTACGAGCAGGCCGTGCGAAACCTTCAGGAGCTGGGCGACCGTTCTTTCGACGAGGTCTGTGCTGCCGGCCGGCAGCGTTGGGACGATGTGCTGGGTCGCATTGCTGTCGAGGACGATAACATCGACCACCTGCGCACCTTCTACTCTTGCCTCTATCGCTCCGTCCTCTTCCCTCGCGCTTTCTTCGAGTATGGAGCCGACGGGAAGCCCATTCACTATAGCCCCCATACAGGCGAGATTCGGCCAGGCCGCTATTTCACCGACACGGGCTTCTGGGATACCTTCCGCTGCCTGTTCCCCCTGCTTAACCTCGTCTATCCCGAGATGAACGTCCAGATGCAGGAAGGTCTTGTCAACTGCTTCAAGGAGAGCGGCTTCCTGCCCGAGTGGGCGAGTCCGGGACATCGCGGCTGTATGGTAGGTAACAACTCCGCCTCTGTCGTCGCAGATGCCTACCTGAAGCTCTCTTCAACTCCCGAGATTGGAGCCAACTACGACATCGAGGCCCTCTGGCAAGCTATCGTTCACGGTGCCAACGCCGTTCATCCCCAGGTGTCCTCAACTGGCCGTTTGGGCTTTGAATACTACAACAAACTGGGCTATGTGCCCTACAACGTCGGCATCAACGAGAGCGTAGCCCGCACGCTGGAATACGCTTACGATGACTGGTGCATTTATCAGCTCGGCCGCAAGCTCGGGAAGAAGGAAAAGGAACTGAAACCTTTCCGCGCACATGCGATGAACTACAAGAAGGTGTTCGACAACGAATCAAAGCTCATGCGTGGTCGCAATGAAGACGGCACGTTCCAGAGTCCGTTCTCGCCGCTGAAGTGGGGTGATGCCTTCACCGAGGGCAACGCCTGGCACTACACGTGGTCGGTGTTCCACGATCCCGAAGGGCTCATCCGTCTCATGGGCGGTAAGGACGTCTTCGTCCAGATGCTCGATTCCGTGTTCAATGTGCCGCCTCTCTTCGACGAGAGCTACTACGGCGGCGTCATTCACGAGATTCGCGAGATGCAGATTATGGCTATGGGCAACTATGCTCACGGCAACCAGCCCATCCAACACATGATCTACCTCTACGACTGGGCTGCCGAACCTTGGAAGGCACAGCAGCGTGTGCGTGAAGTAATGGATCGTTTCTACACGCCAGCCCCTGACGGCTATTGTGGCGACGAGGACAACGGTCAGACCTCAGCTTGGTATGTCTTCTCAGCCCTCGGCTTCTATCCTGTCTGTCCCGGCTCGGGTGAGTATGCCCTCGGCACGCCTTACTTCCGCAAGGCCACCGTCAGCCTCTCTTCAGGCAAGACCCTCACGATCGATGCTACAGCCCCAGCGGGTGCCCCAGTCGGAACTGCGCCTTACATCCAGCGTATGACCTTCAACGGTCAGCCGTACGACCGCAACTACTTGCGTCATGATGAGCTCACCGCTGGCGGCGTTATCCATTTCGATCTCGACTCCACCCCTAACAAATCGCGCGGCATCAGTCCGGAGGCTGCTCCTTATAGCTTTAGTAGGGAGAACGAAAAATAAAGGAAAGGAGTCTCACCCGAGGACCCTTCCCTGAGGACCCTTCCCCGAAAACCCACCCCCCGAACCAGTCCAGAAAGAACATTCAGTTTTTTCTTCCTGGCACCCTTGTAGGGAGGGAGCGATTACCTATCAAGAAATGATAACAAAGAGTACAATGAAAAGAATCCTATTCGCATTCATCCTAATATTAACATCCACCCTTCTGCCAGCGCAGGTAACCGCTCCCTCCCTACAAGGGAGGGCGGGGGGAGGGTCTTCTTCCCTCCTCACAGGGGCGGGGGGAGGGGCTTCTTCCCTCCTTCCAGGGGCGGGGGGAGGATCCTCTTCTTCCTCTGCTATCGAGTCGCTCCAGCGTGCGATTGCTTTGACTGATGCTACGATGCAGAAATCGTTCGTCGGCAACAGCCTTCGCATGTACGACACCTACGACACCGCTACAGGTCAGGGCAATGGTACGGCCGATGTGTGGCCTTATACTGCTGCCCTCGAGGCCCATTGCTCCGTTCTCGAAGCCCTTGAGTCGCTGCGTGACGAGGCCCCCGACCTCTATGCCCAGAACCACGATCGTTTCGTCGTGCGTCTGCGTCAACTTTACGATAACCTCGCTTATTACGCAGGCACTTATGTCCTCAATTCCTATGCGCGTGTGGCCCGCTGGACCATATATGGCGTACATCGGGCAGGCACTATGGGAACGGCCGCTGTCAAAGGCATCGAGAACGTCTACGACGATCAGATGTGGCTCTGCCGTGAGCTCATACGCGCCTATCGTCTGACGGCATACGAGGACTACCTGAAGGAGGCTACAATGCTGGCCAACTACTGCATCGATGGTTGGGATTGCTGCCTCGATGCTGCAGGCAACGAGTACGGAGGCATCAGTTGGGGGCCTGGCTATAATTCCAAGCATTCCTGCTCCAATGCCCCTTTGATTCAGCCTCTCGTATGGTTGGCCGACATCTATCGTGCCGACGATGAGGCCGAGGATCTCCGCTATTATTACATCCAGCCTGATGGTACGCGCGCCAATGTCATGCGACGTCATTCCGATGTCTACCTCGAGATGGCCCGTAAGATCTACGATTGGCAGAAGGAGAAACTTCTCAACCGTACTACTGGCGTCTACTGGGATATGTGCGGTGCCGTCAAAGGCGAGATTCAGTACATCAAAGTGGGACGCGAGACCTATCGCGAACATGTCGACCTCAATGGCCCTTCGGGTACGGCCTACACCTACAACAGCGGTACGATGCTCGCAGGCGCTGCCGAGCTCTATCGCGTCACCTCTGAATCGGCCTACCTCGACGACCTCAATGCCCTTGCGCGCAGTTGCTTCAGCCGTTTCACCAGCAGCAAGCGCATCGACGGCACCGTCTATCGCCTATGGCCTACTGATGACGTCGCCACCAGCGGTTTCAACACGTGGTTTGACGATGTGCTCATGCGTGCCTATGTCGACGCTGCCCCCTACAACACTTCGCCTACGCCGACTGCGCTCAACTCGTTCCTGCTCAACCTCAACTACGCTTGGGAGCATCATCTTCGCGACGGCCTTCTGCCCATTCACCTCATCGACGGATGGGGCGATGCCACAGTCACGAAGGGTTTCCACCAGATGGCTTTTGCCTCAGAGTACGCTATGCTGGCTGTCTGGCAGCAGCGTCAAGCCCAACCAGATGCTATCGGTCAGCTCCCAGCCGAAAGGTCGGCTCGCACCTCTTTGTCAGAGTGCTCGATTTACGACCTCCAAGGGCGGACGGCTACTCGTCCTCTCCGTCGTGGGCTGTATGTCCTCGCAGGGCATAAGGTGCTGCTTCAGTAGGGGGCCTTTGATATAAGCAAAAGGCGATTATAGCGCTGCTGGCTTAGGTTTATCTCGGCGACTGAATCGCCGAGCGCTATCGAGCGATTGGGAGCGCGCTATCGAGCGATTGAAGGCGTTACGGCAACCTCGCGGGGTTGCGGTCAATTGCTATATTAATTGCCTAAACAAGAAAACTGCCGTCATCAAAAGCATTTAGCTTGATGGCGGCAGCTGCGTTAAAGGTGAGCCTTAGTTCATGCACATCAGTTGATGGGGTCTTCTTAGTTCTTGCACATCAGTTGATGAGGGCTTAGTTCATGCACATCACTTGCTGGGCTTCTTAGTTCATGCACATTTGGAAGATTCTCTCAACATCTTGCTGCTGCAGCGGCTTGAAGCCCGGCAGGGTACCACCGCCGACCGCCTTCTTGGCCATCGTGGCGAAATGCGTCTCGTCGATGCCCACTTCGGGGAAGGTGCGTTTCAGCTGGAGCGTGTTGAAGAGGAAATCGCTCAGCCTCTCGATGGCCGTGTGGGCGATGTCCATAGGGGCGAGTGCGGGGTCGATGCCAAAGACGTTCGTGCCGAACTGAACGTACTTCGACACCCTCGTCTCGTCCAGGCAATATTCCATCCAGCGAGGTGTCAGGATGGCCAGCCCCAGCCCATGAGTGATGTCGTAGATAGCCGACAGCTCGTGTTCCATAGGATGACAGCTCCACGCTTTCTGCTTGCCGCCGTTGACGAATCCGTTGATGGCCCAGGACGAAGCCCACATCAGGTTGGCGCGTGCCTCGTAGTTAGTGGGGTCGCTCATCGCGACGGGAGCATAGCGGATGATGGTTTTCATCAGTCCTTCCATGAAGCAGTCCAACATGTAGAGGTCCTGATTCATGTTGAAGTAGACTTCGATGATGTGCGACATGATGTCGGCCGAACCACAAGCCGTCTGATAGGGCGATACGGTGAACGTGTTGGTGGGGTCGAGGAATGAGGCTTTAGGCAACAAGGCGGGGTCCAGTCGTCCGATTTTGTCTTGCGTCTCGAGGTTGCTGATGACGGCAGCTGTGTCCATCTCCGAGCCTGTGGCCGCCAGCGTGAGGATAGTCACGATGGGCAGTGCGCGCTCGATGGGAGCCCATTTCTTCAGGTCGAGGAAGTCCCAGGGGTCGTGGTCGACGCAAGCGCCAGCAGCCATAAATTTCGTGGCGTCAATCGTCGAGCCACCGCCTACGGCCAGCAGGACATCGATTTGGTGGTCCTTGCACATCTGAGCGCCGAGTCGCACCGAGTCGATGCGAGGATTGGGCTCGATGCCTGAGAACTCGTACAGCTCCAGGCCAGCCTCCTTGATCTCCTTGACCACTCGGTCGTAGAGGCCCATCCGCTTGATGGAGCCGCCGCCGTAGGTCAGCAGCACGCGGGTGCCGTACTTCTTCAGTTCTGTGCTTAGATGCTTCAGTTGGTCGCGCCCGAAATACACGCGAACGGGAATGTCGTAGATGAAGTCGTTGATCATAATCGTTTAATGCAGGTTTTTAAAGGTGTTTTGCTGCTGCAAAGATATGGAAAAATGGTCAGACAAATGCAAATATCTCGCGGATTCATCGTTTTTTTATGGTTTTTAATAGAATAACGTATTTTATAGTTGTCAGGCTACACTCTTAAATGTTCAAATGAATTATAACAATAGTCAAATGCGTGATTGTATAGCTATGGTCTTTTGAGCGTAATCAGTTTATGCTTAATTTTGCAACGCATTGCAAGAAACCAATGTCTTAATATTATTCACTTTCTTTTAAAAATTTATCGAGCAACTATGAACAAGATTTCAACCATTTTTTCGATGATTGCTCTGGCAATCGTTGGGCTTGTCTTCAACGCCTGTACAGCCGATGTGGACGTTCCCGCGCCCGCAGGCACTAAGGCGTTCATCGGCACCCGTGCCGAAGCCGCTCATCCTGTCTTCGGACTCTTCGAGAGCGATTTCATCGCAGCTAAGCACGAGAAGGCCGGAACCATCGCCATCTGCAACGACTACGAGAACGTGTACGTCAAGTTCACCACGATCGATGGCTGGCAGATGGGACTCACTCACCTCTTCATCGGCCCGAAGGAAATCCTGCTGGATCCCGCCAACGGCTATGTCAACAAGAACGGTTCGCCCAAGAACGGCCATTTCCCCTATGGTGAGGGCTTCGAACCGATGGTGACCGAATGGGAGTTCGCACTTCCCCTGACGGACCTCTATGCAATGTTCGGCCTGAACTTCGAGGAGGAGAAGGACGTAGACGTATGCCCCATCATTGCAGCTCACGCTGCAGTGGCCAAGCAACTTGACCCCGAGACCTGGCAGACCGAAACCGCTTGGGGTAATGGTCAGAAGTTCGTGAAGAAGGGCGACTGGTCGATGTACATCGAGGGCTATTGCGTAGAATTCCCGCCCGTGGATCCTCCCACACCTCCCACCTATGACCTGGATGAGGAGACGGCTTGGGCTTTCGACAAGGACAATCCTCTTGAGTACGGCGGCAACTGGGCTAAGTTCATCCAGTACAACGGCGAGCCCCTCACGGTGATGCTCCTGGCCGGTCATAAGGATACAGACATGACCGTCACGCTGACTCCCGAGGGCGACAAGGTCAAGATGGTCTTCGCAGGCATCATGGAAATCGCTCCCGAGAACGATGGCAGATGGGTGCTTAAGGAAGACACGGAAGCCATCAAGATTCAGGGTTACGCTGAACCTCCGTTTGGCACCAATCCCGTTCCTGGCCACTTCACTTACTACAAGGGCCGCGAGCTTGAGGTCATCGTAGATGCCGCCAACTACTATGGCATTCATGTCGATGTCGCTAAGCTGACCTACAAGAAATAGGCGGGCATCCATTGGCTTTCGTCTGCCGGACAAGGACCAACGACAACTTTCCGTCGGACTTTTGATGAATTCGAAGAGGGCGTTCACTACGCCCTCTTTTTCGTCGTCTGGGGGCATATAGGCCATTCATCTCGAACGGGCCTCACGTGCGCCTTCGCGGCGCCTGGGTCGTGGGTTGGCGATGCTCAAGTCAATCCGCATTCGGCTACTTTCCGCCTCGAGGATAGCGGATTTTTGAAGCTTGTCGTAGCGCTGCTTTGTTGAATCCGTCGGATGGCTATTCCGCTGAATAATAGGACTTTCTGACCATTCGATGCAGGCAGGCAATCTCAGCGGGTGGAACTCGGCTTCGGCAATTTGCAGACACAGAGTCGTGCCGTGAGTGCCGCTCTGCGAAAGATTTTCTTTCGATTTTCAGCGGTTTGTAGGCCTTTTCTCAGGATTTATGCGTATCTTTGCCGCGAAATTATCGCATTAGAATATGATAGGACGACTCTACGACCCTCACGGCGGCACGGGCAACCCTGTGCGCTCGCTCCTCGCGATGCCTGGGCAGGAAGGTGCTGCACCTGCTGGCAAGTCGGTCGGTTTCTCGTTCGAGGTGCTGCCCCCTCTGAAGGGCACCGGCACCGAGACGCTGTTCCGCACCATCGAGGCGCTGGCACCGTTCAACCCTCGCCACATCAATATCACCACGCATCGCGCGGAGTATGTCTACCGCGAGGTGGAAGGCGGTCTGGTGGAGCGTAGTCGTGTGCGGCGTCGCCCCGGCACGATCGCCATCGCCGCAGCCATCCAGCAGCGGTGGGGCATACCCGTCATCCCCCATATCGTCTGTTCGGGCAGCACGCGGCAGGACATCGAGTACGCGCTGCTGGACCTTCAGTTCCTGGGCATCAGTGACATCTTCATCCTTCGTGGCGACAAGGCGCGCGAGGAGAGCATGTACCAGCCTACGCCGGGCGGCTATACCCACGCCCTCGAACTCATCGACCAAGTGAATCGCTTCAACGAGGGTTTCTTTGCCGACGGCACGCCCATCAAGGTCAAGGGGACTCCCTTTGAGTTCGGCGTTGCCGCTTACCCCGAGAAGCACGAGGAGGCTCCCAATCTGGAGAGCGACATCCGCGTGCTGCTGGAGAAACAACGTCGTGGGGCTAAGGTGGCCATCACGCAGCTGTTCTACGACAACGAGAAATACTACCATTTCGTGGCTCAGGCGCGTGAGGCGGGCGTTACGATTCCCATCATCCCGGGACTGAAGCCGCTGTCCAAGCTATCGCAGCTGGCCACCGTGCCCAAGACCTTCCGTTGCGACCTGCCCTTTGCCCTCTCCGAGGAGTTGCGGCGCTGCAAGACTGACGATGAAGTCAAGCAGATAGGCATCGAATGGGGCGTCGAACAGTGCCGCGACCTGATCGCCCACGGGGTGCCCAGCCTCCACTTCTACACGCTGAGCGCAGTAGAGAGTATCAAAGAAATAGCCAAACGAGTCTACTGAATGTTCTTCGACCGTGTCATAGGCCAATCGGCCATCAAGGAGCGACTGCTTGCCGACCTCAGGGGCGGCCGCGTGCCGCATGCCCTGATGTTGTGCGGGCCAGCCGGTTCGGGCAAGTTGGCGTTGGCTGTGGCTTTCGCTCAGACCCTGCTCTGCCAGCAACCAGGCGACGACGGCAGCGCTTGCGGCGATTGTATCTCATGCCGAATGGCAGCCAAGCTGGAGCACCCCGACTTGCATTTCACCTTCCCCATCGTCAAGGATGCTAAGGTGAAGCCCGAGAATGCGCTCTCCGACCTTTTTATCAAGGAATGGCGTGCCCGCCTGCTGGCAAGCCCCTACTTCGACCTCAACGACTGGTTGGAGGATATGGGAGCCGCCAACCAGCAAGCCAAATACTACGTGGCCGAGGCCGACAACATCCAGCGCAAGCTGGCACTCAAGAGCAATCAGGGTGGCCGCAAGGTGATGGTGGTCTGGCTGCCTGAGAAGATGAACCAGGAGTCGGCCAACAAACTGCTTAAACTCTTCGAGGAGCCTCCTGCCGGGACGCATTTCCTGATGGTGTCGGAGGAGCCCGACTTGGTGCTGGGCACTATCCTCAGTCGCACGCAGCGCATCTTGGTGCCCCCACTCTCCAGAGAGGAATACCAGCAGGCCCATCCGCCCAAGGACGAACGCCTGTTCCTCGACCTATTCATCATGCTGATGCGCTTGAGCTACCAACGGCGGGTCAAGGACCTGCGCGAGTGGGCCGACCAGATGGCGGGTATGGGGCGCGAGTCGCAGAAGAGTTTCCTGCAGTTCTGCCAACGACAAGTGCGCGAGAACTTCGTCTATAACTTCCGTCAGCCCCAACTG
>CADCOX010000254.1 GCA_902803195.1 uncultured Bacteroidales bacterium | reverse complement strand
CGCATTGGGGTTGTAGCCGGGTGTGCGCTGCTTGCGCTGACCGCCGAAGCCGCCGCGCTGCTGGAAACCGCCACGCTGCTGGAAACCGCCGCGCTGACCGCCGAAGCCGCCGCGCTGCTGGAATCCACCACGCTGACCGAAGCCACCTTCGCGCTGGTAGCCGCCCTGGAAATTCTGGCGGGGCTGATAACCGCCCTCGCGGTTGAAGTTCTGGCGGGGCTGATAGCCTCCCTCGCGGTTGAAGTTCTGGCGGGGCTGATAACCGCCTTCGCGCTGGTAGCCTTGACGGGGCTGGTAGCCGCCTTCGCGCTGGTAACCCTGGCGAGGCTGATAGCCGCCTTCACGCTGGTAACCCTGACGGGGCTGATAGCCGCCTTCGCGCTGATAACCCTGACGGGGTTGATAAGCACGGGGCTGATAACCATGGTTCTCCTGTCCTTCCTCGACGGCATTGCCATTCGCGTCGTAGCGGGGACGATAGGTGCGTCGCTCACCGTCGGCACTACTGCCGTAGACGGGGCGTTGGATTCGGGGTCGTGGTGTGCGTCCCTGTCCATAGCTGCGATTCTGTTCTCTGTTGGCTGAGGGATTGAAACCTTCACGGTTTCCTTCTGTTCCCTCGTTGGCGGCGAAGTTCTCGCGCCATTTTTCGTCATTGTTTTCCATTGTTCTCTGTAAAATAAAAGTGAAGTGTAATGTGTAATAGTGGGTTTAAATACCTGTATAGTTCCAGGGAGTAATCTGCCGGAGTTCGGCCTTGACGCTTTCGTCGACGTTCAGCGTCTCGATGAAGTTGGCGATGCTTTCGTGGCTGATGGCTGCCCCCGTGCGGGTGAGGGCCTTCAATGCCTCGTAAGGGTTGGGATAGCCTTCGCGGCGAAGGATGGTCTGGATGGCTTCTGCCACAACCGCCCAGTTCTGCTCGAGGTCGGCGTGCAGAGCTTCCTCGTTGAGGAGCAGTTTGCCGAGCCCCTTGAGGGTGCTCTGGATGGCGATGAGGGTATGTCCCAAGGGAACGCCTACGTTACGGAGCACGGTGCTGTCGGTGAGGTCGCGCTGTAGGCGGCTGATGGGCAACTTCTGTGCGAGGTGGGCAAAGATGGCATTGGCCATTCCCAGGTTACCCTCGGAGTTCTCGAAGTCGATGGGGTTCACCTTATGAGGCATTGCGCTGGAACCCACCTCGCCAGCCTTGACGCGCTGACGGAAGTAGCCCATTGAGATGTACTGCCAGATGTCACGATCGAGGTCAGCCATAATCGTATTGATGCGGCGGAGGGCATCGAAGAGAGCGCCGAGGCAGTCGTAGTTGGAGATCTGCGTCGTCCACTGTTCGCGCTCGAGTCCAAGCTTCTCACTGACAAACGTGTTGCCAAACTGACGCCAATCCATCTGCGGATAAGCCACATGATGAGCATTGTAGTTGCCAGTGGCGCCGCCGAACTTAGCCGTAATGGGGCATGCACGCAGGAGGTCGAGCTGTCGCTGCAGGCGATAGACGAAGACCATCAGCTCCTTGCCCAGACGAGTGGGCGAGGCGGGCTGACCATGGGTCTTGGCGAGCATGGCGATATCGGCCCATTCGTTGGCCATCTGGGTCAGTGTGGCGATGAGCTTTTCGAGGAGGGGATAGTAGGCCTCGTCAAGGGCCTCCTTGATGGAGAGAGGTACGCTGGTGTTGTTGATGTCCTGTGAGGTGAGACCGAAATGGATGAACTCCTTGTAGGCCTCGAGACCACCAATGGCGTCGAACTGTTCTTTGATGAAGTATTCGACGGCTTTGACGTCGTGATTGGTCACGCTCTCAATGTCCTTGACGCGAGAAGCATCAGCCTCCGAGAAGTTCTCGTAGATGCTGCGAAGGCGGGGGAATAACTCTGTTGGGAATGAAGCGAGCTGCGGTAGGGGCAACTCACAAAGCGTGATGAAATACTCGATTTCCACGCGTACTCTGTAGCGGATGAGCGCATATTCAGAGAAAAAACGATCTAAGGATTCTGTTTTCTGTCTGTAGCGACCGTCGATGGGGGAAATAGCCGTCAGGATGTCCAATTCCATAGCAAATTCGTTGTCAAATCAGTTGTATAATCTTGAATAATGTAAGTCTCGATAAACTGGTATCATGAGGATAACTGTCACAGGTCATGAGTGTCTCTCATCCCTTTCTCTCGAAAGGCGGTGCAAAGATAGGCAATAAAAATGAAATGGGCGAGCAGAAAGCAGAATAATTTTGCTTTTACACCCTTTTTTGATTTAGAATAAGAGCGGGGTTGGCTTCAAGGACCGACGTCGGCACATCGGACACAGCGGCTGTGTTCGATGTTGAGAAGGAAGTAGTAGGCAAAACGGGTAATATGGCCTTGCTAAGAGAGGGTGATGGCGTCTTAACGGGTAAGGGTGAACTTGAGGTTGAAACCGAAGTCCTGAGTGATGGTAGGATAGGATGAGGTGGAGAGCAACGGGTCGTTGCGCTGGCGGTCATAGTAAAGCGAGAAGGTCACGTAGCGGCTCATGGCATAGTCGGCGGCGAAGCTGGTCTTGATGGCTCGGTTGCCGCTGGTGGCCTCGGAGAGAGAAGTCTGGATGTTTCGCGTGATGGCATCTTGATTGCGGAACGAGAAGTCGAAGCGCAGGTTCAGAGAGTGGGCGAAGTTGCTGCGTCCCGAGTTGCGATTGTTCTGGTTGCGGTTGTTATTGGTTGTTTCGGCGTTGTCATTGGCCGCGTTGCGAACCGAGTTCTTACGGTTCTTATCCGATGCTCGCTGACTGCTGCTCTTCTTCGAGAAGAGTTGTGCTATCTTGAAGTCGTCAATCTTATATCCCCATCCGAAGACCACGTCTGCCGAACTGGCCTCGTTGATTTGGGCAGAGGTCATGCTGAGGGTGAGCACACGCGTCTTGCGGTACTCAAACTTCAGCGTCATGTTGTTCTGCAGGGTCACGTTGAGGCCAGCCAGCGGCGAGAAGGCCTCGTTGATGCTGACGGTAGAGATGTCGTACATCGACGAAGGAGCGAAGAGTCCAGTCGTCGCATTCATGGTATAACCCATATCATTGCCACCCATATATTGGATCCACGAAGAATAGGTATTGTACGAACCAACGGCATAGATGCTCTTGTAGCCATGGGTGAGGGTGACGCTCTTCAAGTGGTCACGCACCCAGGGAAGGTTGGAGAGTCCCTTGTAGGTCAGGTTCCAGTTGGGGAGTATGCGCGAGAGCGAGGGGAAGATGTCGAGCGGTGTCGATGCAGCACGCTTGCCTGTATAGGCAGCCAGGAAGGCGGGAATCATCACGTCGCTGCCATACGGGTCGACCGTTCCGTTCTCGGGGTTGAACGTCCCGCTCATGCCGGTAGCCTCGGGGTATTTCGTTCCAAGGTAGCGACTTTCGACGCGTTGCTGGATGAGCGGCAGGTATTCCTGGAACCGACGGAAAGCCTTACTGTCATAGCCGTTGCCTGCGTTTCCTTTGCTCTGGAAGGCAGTGCGCAAGCTGATGGTTGTCATGTTGAACGAGCCCGTCTGTGTTGTAGGATTGCCGATAAACATATATTGTATGCTCTTGGCACGGTTGACGGTTCGGCTTGCGTTGAGGTCAATCTTCAAATCGGGCAGAGGCTCGAGCGAAGCCTTGATCTGTACGTCCTCCATTGCGTTGGTCGTAGCAGGAGTGGCCACATTATCTCTGCTGAGGAGCCAGTTACGCTCCTTCGCCGTCTCAATGTAGTCGTCGCCGACAAGACCGAACGCGAAATCGAGACCCGGGCTCATGACGCCGCTGAGTTTGCGTTGTCCAAGCATATCACCTACATTAGGCATGAATCCAGGCAACGCGAGGGCATAAGTGTTGCGGAAGCTTACGCTTACGTTGCGCAGCATCATCAGGAAACGTGCTCCTGCTTGCGTCCACTGGTACCATTTCTCGTCTTCGAGTTTCGGCTTGGCAACCACGTTGACGCGTAACTTCAAGGGTTCGAAGACGGCTGCAGAGTCAGCGGTGCCTGCTGAGAGAATGCTATCGGGGATGGTCACGGAAGCCAGCGTGAGGCTTTCGATGGAAGCGAGAGTGGCGCTGTCGTGGACGAGGCTGTCGGGCGTAGCCGCCAGGAGGCTGTCGCGGAAGACCTGTCGCCGTTTCGCCACCTCTTTCTCCGCAGCCTTCAAGGCTTTCTCCTTTTCCTTCTTAGCTTTCTTGGCCGCTGCGATAAGGTCCTTGGACGGCTGAATCTTAATGGTGTTCTCGTCAACAAGTTTGTAGCGTATGTCGTAGGGCTTGCCTTTCTCGTCCTTCGCGGTGACGATGATGCGCTTGCTCTTCTGCCCGTGCTTGAGGTCGACAGCCGAGTCGGGCACCACCACTTCGCCGGCGAAGCCTTTCACCTGTTTCTTCTGAGCACTCGTACCCTTGGCATTGGTTTGGGCCTTTGTCGGATCGTTGAGTGCCTTGAGGGCCGTACTGTCGCCAGCGGCAGCTTTCTTCTGAGCGTCGGCGAGCGCTTTCTTCTTGGCCTCCTCTTCTTTCTTCTTAGCTTCTTGCTCCTTCTTCTTCTCTTGGTCTTTCTTCTTTCCCTCGCTCTTAATGGTAGAGGTGGAGAAACGCTTGTTGGCATCCTTCAGGAAGGCGGAGTGGTTGTAGAGCGTCTCCATGTTCAACTTGCCGTTGAGGTTGATGGTACGCTGGGTGTTGACGGTGTTGCCGAGCGTACTGCCGTCTTCGAGCTCGGCTCCACGCTTCCAAGCATAAGTGCCTTGGTAAGAACCATCAACGGCAATCCAGTCGGTGGCCGGAATCTTGTCGAGCGGTACTTTATAGGAGAGTTGCGAGGACTGCGAGTAATCGAGGGGGGTACCGAAACCACGGATGCTGTGCATGACGCTGTCCTTCCACGCGCTGTAGTTGTCGGCATAGAGATCCTTGTTGACGGGCGTGTAAGGCTCTTCAATCTCGGCATGCGTGCCGCTTTGGAAGGTGAAGTGGAGTGCCTTGGTGAGATCCCATCGTAGGTTGAACTCGCGATTCCACAAGAAAGAAGGCGTCCAACGAACGGGAATGGCTGTGGGAGACTCAAGGTTGTCCATATCGCGCTCCTGAATCTCGTAGTAGTTGCGTACGATGTCGGTGTTGAACGTGATGCTCTGCGGTGCAAAGTTCAAGTTCTGGGCTTTCACGAGGTCCAGCCATTTCGACTTCGAT
>CADCOX010000253.1 GCA_902803195.1 uncultured Bacteroidales bacterium | reverse complement strand
CCCTGCCAACACTCCGCTTAAGATTACCTACACTGCCGACAACCTCAAGGAGAATGGAATCTCTGAGGACGAAGTCAAGGTGAAGGTGACTGTATTGGTGTCTGGCGACATTGACACCGCTATGCAGATGGGCTCGGAGACTGCTCACAGTGTACGTGGCGAGACGTTCTACATCCCGCTCGGCGAGACCGAGTTCCCCGTAGCACTCAAACCCGGCTACTTCTATCAGAATATTGCTGTGATGGCTGCTGAGCTTGTCAAGCCCGGTACTGATGAGACCCCCGATGAGGTTATTGCTGCCTACGCTGGTGCTCCCGCCATGCTGCGCTGGGTTGGCGTTCCCGAGGAATCGGCTTACGACCTCGCACTCGCTGCTATCAAGGATGGCCACCACTATCGTATCTTCACTGAGGTTGATGGCCAGAAGTACTACGTCACCAACGCTGGTGCTCTGACGGCAAATGCCGAGGAGGCTCCTTCCTTCAACTTCATCAAGGTTGCTGGTGAAGAGTATGAATATGGCTTCATGCTGCAGTCCACCGATGATAGCTACTTCAGCAATCCTTCTGGTACTAACGAGGCAGCCCTGACGCAGGGTCACCTGAACGCTACAACTTCCAACAAGCGTAACACTTGGGAGGCTCAGGTATTCTTCCTGAATGACGAAGGTCTCTACGCTGTCCGTTCCACTAACGCCGCTTATGGTGAGTCTGGTTGGAATTGGATCGGTAGTGCCTACTGGACCGTCAACCAGGGCGAGGAAGGCCCGTTGGCCGAGTACAGCTTCGACCAGAACTACCTCTGGCAGCTCGAAGTGGACGAGTCCTACATCGAGATGGCTCTGAACCTCGTCTACAAGGGTGAGACGATTGCAACGAAGAACGCTACCTTCCAGGTTGGTGCTACTCCTGTCGCTCCCGCCGAGTTCAACAATGGTCTTGTCACCCTGACATCCGATGTCGAGGCTGTGGCTGAGGACACGAAGGAGGTCAACTTCACCGCAGAATGGAATGGCTTGTTCGAGTTCTCTGAGGACTATGCCAACGCCAAGTGGTACAACATGAACATCCGCAGCAACTACTGGGTTGCTATGGACGAGACCGAGCCCTACTATCCTAAGGATAACAAGGACCTCGTTGCTCCTGAGAGCATGTGGGCCTTCTTCGGCAATCCTTACAACCTGACCATCATCAACCGCGCTGCCGGCGAAGGTCAGAGCCTGACGAAGGACGGCTCCAACGTCGTTATGCGCGATGGCGAATATGCATGGGAACTCTTTGGCAACAGCGATGGTTTCGTCCTCCGTGCTCCTGGTACGGCCAACGACTGGGTGAACCAGAATGGCGGCGCCAGCGGTCCTCTCCAGTTCTGGGTGAGCGCCAATGGTAAGACCGACAACGGTTCCACCTTCCGCGTCAATGAGGCCGAGGAGATAGGCCTTGTCAAGATCTATAAGTTCAACGGAGAGGAAGTTCCCGTCGCCGACTGGGAAGCCCTCACCGCATTCGATGCTTCTGTCATCAACGAGGCTGCCGAACTGCTTGGTTCAGCTCCTGCCGACCTCATCTACCAACTTGTCGATACGACGGGTGTCCGCACCGACTACAACGGCAATCCCGACGAGATCCTCTTCTGGGTTGACTACGAGGGCAACAAGTCCAACTGGGGTGTCAACAACAAGTACTTTATAATGTACGATGCCGAGACTCCTGAGATCACGATCACCCAGTTTGGTGCCGAGAAGGATGCTGTCCTGAACGCAGTCGTCCGTCTGGCCAACGCCGATGGCAAGTATGTAGAGTTCCGCATCAAGGAGACGATGGAGCCGTTGGTTTATGTCTTCTTGAAGGACTTCGCTGCTGTTGCTGATCCTATCCAGTTGTCCATCCAGGCTGCTGGCGAGGGTCTCGGCGAAGATGCGTCCGACGCTCTCGACCTCGATGCCATCAAGGCGGCCGTAGGCGAGAACTATGTTGTCTATGGCAAGGGCATCGTCGTCGATGGTCAGCAGACTATCTCCACCGATTACAGCTGCGACCCGCATCCAGGCTTCTGGTGCTTGCCGGATGGTACCGCCTCCACTTGGTTTGACCAGGCATCCACCTTCGGTATCAGCTTCTTCGCCGACGAGGCCGTCTTCAAGGCTTGGTCGAAGGCCGCTTGGACCGAACCCGCTACCGCTTACTTCTACTTCGTCAACGAGGAGACCAAGCAGTATCAGGCTGTTGAGGTTCAACTCCTGCCTGGCCAGAGCGCTGAAGGCACCGAGTACGCTGGTATCATCAACCAGACTCAGACTCATCCGCAGGCTGGCGTCATTGGTGAGACCACAGGCGAGCAGACCGTCACCATCACTCCGAACGAGGATGGTACTGTCGACATCACCTTCTCGGGCTTCACCCTCCCGATGGCCGCTCTTGGCAGCTTCGACGCATTCACCATCGAGAACGTCGCCGTCACGAAGAACGAGGATGGCACCATCAGCTACTCCGCTGAGGAGTTCATGGTAACGTCCGCAAGTGGTCAGATGACTGTCGGCTACAGAGGCACGCTCGAGGGCACGCAGGCTAGCGAGGAGGCTACTCCTGTGCTGAAGCTCGTGCTCCAGAATGCCACCACCGACACCGTCTGGTTCGGTGCTGATCAGGCTGCTATCGACGCTGTTGGCATTCGTGGCATCAACGCAGACGAGATCAATGGCACCATCTACGACCTCGGCGGTCGCAAGGTGAACAAGATCCAGCGTGGTGGCATCTATGTCGTCAACGGCAAGAAGGTTGCTGTGAAGTAATTGACTTAGGTTCGTGGTTCTCTCCACGACAGAACATTATCCGAGGCGCCTCGTGCTCTACTGCACGGGGCGCCTTTTTAAGCTCTTGAGCATAATCAATTCTTGTCATGTAAATTCAAATTAATCTAGGTTTTTCTATATTCGTGTCATAATATTTGACTACTTTTGCGCGCTTTTTCAGGAATACACACATGAGGAAACATACAGTTCGTGTCAATAATCTTTTGAAATACAGTAATATTTATTAATTTATAATCAACTAAACATGCAGAAAATTTACGTTAGACCTGAGCTCATGGTTCAGGTCGTAGCGATTGAGACGTTTATTGCCGTGTCGGGGCCGAGTCCTGCAGGCGACGATGAATTCCCCACCATTGAACCCGAGACACCTGTGAAGGAGAACGTCTGGGACGATACTATCTTTGATGGAGAATAAAAGAAACAAAAAGTAGAAACATATTAATCACACAGAAGGAAATGAAGAAAATACTGTTCGCATTCTGTATGCTACTGACCTTGTCGTCATTGGCCGCTCCTGTCAGCAAAGAGAAAGCTATGGAAGAGGCTTCCGCTTTCATAATAAAGAAGAATCCCGCGGGCGCGCGCAAGCAAATCCGCTTGGCTACTCGAGCAAGTCGTCTGTCCGAGGCTAGTGAAGCCACTGGCTACTATGTCTTCAACATTGGCGACAATGGCGGTTTCGTCATCGTTTCGGGTGATGATCGCACCGCTCCCATCCTCGGTTATTCCGATGAAGGCACTTTCGATGCTGCGCGCATCCCTGCTAACATGAAAGCATGGCTTCAGGGTTATACCGAGCAATTGGAGACCCTTTCCAAACTTTCTGACTTGGAGGCCGCTAAGGTGTTGCGTGCTCCTCGCAAGTCACGCGTCAACACGCGCAACTCCATTGCTCCGCTCATCACCACCAAGTGGGACCAGGCTACTCCGTATTGGAAACAATGCCCGCAGTTCATGAAAACTGATGATGAGGCAGATGGCTACGACCTTGCATACACTGGTTGTGTTGCTACAGCTATGTCGCAGATTATGTATTTCTATAAGCAACCTGCACAGACGCTGGCAGAGATTCCTGAGTACTCTTTTACTGTGGCTGGTGACAACTACAGCTATTCTACGGTCACGATGGACGCTCAGCCTGTTACAAGGCTTGATTGGGCTCACATGCGTGAGACTTACACAGGTGCAGAGGACGATGTTTACACCGATGCCGTGTCTACGTTGATGCTCTATGCTGGCTGCTCGGTCAAGATGCAGTATGGTCGCAACTCGTCGGGAGCTTATACAGACGACATCCCCAAGGGTTTTAAATACTTTGGTTACGGCTCGAAGATAGCTTTCCGTATCGACTATTCGCAGCAGGCTTGGGACGACCTCGTCTATAGTGAACTGGCAGCCGGACGCCCTATGATCTACAATGGTACGGCCGGTAGTGGTGGTGGACACTCCTTCATCTGCGACGGCTTCGAGTATGGCGACTACTTCCACATCAACTGGGGATGGGGAGGCATGGGTAATGGCTTCTTTCAACTCAGTATCCTCAATCCATCGGCCAGCGGTATCGGTGGTTCCAGCTCAAGCGAGGGCTACAATATGAAGCAGAACATTATCTATAACATCATCCCAGGAACGGCTACGCCAGATGGAAGCGGTGAAGAGGGCGATGAGGTAGAACCTGAATTGACGGTCACGCAAATTAGCGGTCCTTCGGCTTGGGATCGCGATGGTAAATCTTATCCGTTCAAGATTTACAAGAGCAAAATCGTCAAAGTCAGTTTCTCCGATCACTCTGGTACGGGCAAGAAGTTCAAAGAAGCTTTGGCTCTTTATGACCCCGAAGCCGACACCTACAGCATTCTCGACAATAGTGAAAGCTGGAATTATTCTGCTGTTACTACTTCAGCCCTTGGCCAGACTACGAAGTTCGGTGAAGGTGTGGCGTCAAATGCCTCTAATGTCATCAAATTCGGTGCAGGCCTCTCGGGTAGCTATCGCATCGTACCCATGTATCAAGTCGAGGGCAGCAGCGAATGGAAGCCGATGAAGGAGAGCGACCGCATATATTTGGAGGTCAATATGACCAATTATGGTTGCACGCCCATCGCTCATCCGCACATTGACCTCGCTGTTACTAATTGGTCTTGCACTGGCGGTATTGAAGTGGGAACAAAAGTTCAGGTTAATGCTACCATCAAGAACAACAGCGAAGACCGTTTCTTCGGCGATCTCTATCTCGATTTCGGAGGTCAGCAGCT
>CADCOX010000252.1 GCA_902803195.1 uncultured Bacteroidales bacterium | reverse complement strand
GCACTCTCGGCCCACGATTGGACAAAGGGATTGGTGTTGGAGAGCAGGTAGGTGTGATAGCCTCGGCGACGGAGGGCATCGATGGCGTCAAGTCGACGGAGGTCGACAGGACCGCCTACATAGCCAAGCCAAGCGCCAAGTACCTCTTCATGGCTGAGCTCGTGATGGCAGAGCTGCCCCAGCTGGGCACGAAAGGCGTCCATCGAGATGCGGCCCGACTCGAGTTCCTCGAACATGCCGCGTTGGTGGTAACGGTCGAGGCGTTGGTCGGCATCGGTCAGACCGATGCGACGAAAGGCTTCGACCGCTTGTTCGTAAGCGAGGTCGAAAATAACGCCACCGAAATCAAAGACAATATTCTTAATCATAAGTTGACAAGTTGACGAGTTGACAAGTTGATACGTTGACGGATTCTTGGCAGAGCGAAGCGAGTAGCGCCCAATCAGTTGCCGTCGGGTTTCTCAGCCTCGAAGAACGGCGAGTCGTTCCAATGGAAACGCTCGAAGGCATCGGGATGGGCAGGGTCGAAAGGCGAAGTGGCGGGATAGAGATTGAAGTACTCGGGACGCAAGGCGCTGAGGACGGGCAGTTGCAACTGACGCATACCCTCGATGACACATTTGGCCAGTTCGTAGGCGCCATAAGGATTGAAGTGGGTGTTGTCCTTGAATGCTTGAGTCTGGCCTGGATAAGTGCCAGCGGGATAATGAACGAAGGCATGCTTACTTGCTTCCTCGCCCATGGCCTCGTAGAACGTACGCGTCATGGCATGCAAGTCGATGAGTGGGACGTTCTCGCGATTGGCCACCCATGCCATGGCTTCGGGGTAGTTGGCATGCGTCTCCTGGATACGTCCGTCCTTGAAGGAGCGGCGTTGAGTGGGTGTCACAAAGATGGGCGTTGCCCCTCGCGCGCGCGTTTCATCTATAAAAGTCTTCAAGGCGGTGGCGAAATTGTAGTAGGCGCCCATGCCCGGGCCTCGTTGTTTCTGGTCGTTGTGGCCGAACTCTGCGATAAGGTAATCGCCCTTCTTCATCATCGAGAGCGCTTTGGCCAGTCGGTTGGCACCGATGAAGGTTGAGGCGGTCTCGCCGCTCTCAGCGAAATTGGCAATGGCCACTTGGTCGCCGAACCATCGCGTGATCATCTGTCCCCAAGAGGCCCATGGCTCCGTGTCTTGATCGACAACGGTCGAATTGCCGCAGAGGAAGATAGTTGGTACATGGTCATCGCGCTCGATAGTGATAGCTGTACAAGCTGGGGCGTCGCCATTCACCTCGATTGTAAGTCGGTCATCGAAATTCAGCTTGGTAAGTTCGCGTGGTTTCAGACGCATGGAACGTTGATCGTCGATGCGTGGCGAATGCTTGTGAACGACGAAGGAGACCTTCTGCAGTTCACCTTTACGCGTCGATAGGTTCTCTACGAAGAGGCGACGGCTCTCGGCGCGAATGGTCGTCGTGGCAGCACGCCGTTTGCTGCCCAAGGTGACGGTGACTCGGTAGTTGCCATCGGGAACACGTACGCTGAAGTAAAAGGGCGTCTGAGCATCCAAACGCTGGGGAGAGGCAATGAAGTCGAATCCATAGTCCTTGTCGGCAGCATAGCGGTCGGTAGGTTGAACGCGTACGATGCCATCCTTTGTCTTGCCTTTCCCTGTGAAATCGAACTGCCATTGAGGTTGTGCCATAGCGAATGAACAGTGAAAAGCAAGAACTGCGAAGAGGAAAAAGACGGCTGTTGAGCGACCAATGATGTGTTGTGACCGGGCGAACGCCTTACCCTTCATGAATGAGGAAAGATGGATGATGGAGGAAATAGCCATACGTTTGAAAGATGATAATGAGAGAAAGTCTTGTTTACGGCCTACAAAGATACACCAATCGGCGTGATTAGCGACATGAAATAGATAAAAAAGTGCTTTCAAGAGAAAAAAATGTCGAGTTTGTTGGTCATTTCAAGAAAAAGCATTACCTTTGCGCTCGGTTTTGAAAGAAAGACCTGCCGACATGGCTCAGTTGGTAGAGCAACGCATTCGTAATGCGTGGGTCCGGGGTTCGAGTCCCCGTGTCGGCTCCATGAACAACCGCAGATACTTACATTACGAGTGTCTGCGTTTTCTTTTATGAAGAAGACGACGAGAAATATCCTCATTGCCGTGCTGGCCGTTGTCAGCTTCGCCATCGCCGTTGTGCTCTGGATGGCATACGCTTGCTTGCGCCCCAATTTTGACCTTACCGAAAACGCGTACATCTACGTGCGTCCATCGACGACTGAAACCGAGCTACTTCAGCAACTCACCGCTGAGGGGCATGCTCGCTCGCTGACTGGTTGGAAAGTGCTGCGCAAACTGTCCGACTTCCACACCCGTGCTGGCCGCTATGCCATTCAACCGGATGACAACTTCATCACCGTGTTCCGCAGGTTGCGCAACGGACAACAGAGTCCCGTTCGTCTGACTATTCCTTCGGTTCGCCGACTCTCGCGACTCGCCGGAACGCTATCTGAGAAACTCATGCTTGATAGTGCCGAGGTCGCAGATGCTTTTGCCGACAGTACTTTTGCGGCTTCGTATGGTTACACGACCACTACCCTACCCGCTCTCTTCATCCCCAATACCTATGAGGTCTATTGGACCATCACGCTCGATGCTCTCATGCAACGGATGCAACGCGAGAACGACAACTTCTGGAAGAACGAAGGTCGCGACGAGGCCGCTCGATGGTTAGGGATGACTCATGACGAGGTGGTCACGCTGGCCAGTATTGTTGACGAGGAAACCAATGCCGCCAGCGAGAAACCTCGTGTAGCGGGTCTCTACCTCAACCGCCTTCGCCTTGGCATGCCCCTGCAGGCCGACCCGACAGTTAAATTTGCCATTGGCGACGACACACTCCGCCGCATCCTCGGTTCACACCTGCGCATCGTCAGTCCTTACAACACGTATCTCAACACAGGACTGCCTCCTGGGCCTATCCGAATTGCTTCAATCAGCGGTATTGATGCGGTTCTCAAGCCCGAAAGGCACGACTATCTCTATTTCTGTGCCAAAGAGGATTTCAGCGGCATACACAACTTTGCCCGCACCTTTGCAGAACATCAACAAAACGCCAGACGTTACCGGCGTGCGCTCAATGAACGAGGCATTAGATAACGGAAGCGTAAGAGTTGAGAGTTCTTCAGACTCGTTGTGCTCGAAGAAACCTCCTTCCAGGCCGAGCGGTAAGTTTAGAGATTGGCAAGCACAAGATTATTCATCCATTCGTAAGACGTAATACATTAAATATATGTCATCCACTCTTCGATTCCAAGTCGTAGGCGAAGCCTTCAAGAAGCACCCTGTCGAAGTGCCTACGCCTGCTGAACGCCCTTCTGAGTTCTTCGGTAAATATGTCTTCAGTCGCAAGAAGATGGCGACGTATCTCTCTGCAGATGTCTAT
>CADCOX010000251.1 GCA_902803195.1 uncultured Bacteroidales bacterium | reverse complement strand
GTGTTCGCGGGCAGAAGTGTCGACACCGCGACCATATCTTCGCGTTCGCTGCCCAGCTCAGGCACAAGCGAGATCATCTCCTGTTGCCCACGGCTGAGCTGACTCTCCACCTCGAACGTGCGGATGGAGTCGACTTCGTCGCCGAAGAAGTCGATGCGATAAGGGTATTCGTTGGAGAAAGAGAACACATCGATGAGCGAGCCGCGAACGGCAAACTGCCCGGGCTCGTAAACATAGTCGGTGCGCTGAAAGCCGAACGTCAACAGTGTCTTTTCCACAAACGAGATGTCGACGCGCTCGCCAACCGTCACCTGCAGGGTCTGCTCGTCCAGCAACTGCTTGGATACTACCTTCTCCGCCAAGGCCTCGGGATAGGAGACAATGAATAATAATGGACAATGGACGATGGACAATGGACAATTAGGCTGGCGCTCTGAAGCATTGTCCATTCTTAATTGTTCATTGTCAATTCTTAATTGTTCATTATTCATTATTAATTTTTCATTCTCCTTCCTTCCCCATCTCGTCAGCACCTCAGTTCTCAAGATCTCATTGGCCGAGTCGCGCTGACCGAATTTCACGGCACGTCGGAACGAGGAAGGGAAGAACAGCACTTGCTCTTCGCCCAGCACCTGGACAAGGTCATGGTAGAAGTAGCCGGCTTCCTCTTGGTCGTCGAGAACGAAGAGCAGGGGGGCTGTCGTTTCGGCAGGCAGAAGGTCGTGGAGGGCCGCAAACACCATAGGTGCCGAGCTGGCTTGCAAACCGTTGACGCCGATGGACTTCAGGCGTTCGTTGGCAATGGCTTTGGCCAGCGCCTTCACTTGTGGATGACGGGTGTAGAGCTTACTGAGTTCTTGAATAGTCATGGATGCAATTGCTTAGGGTACATGCAGAAGCGCCGGAAACGCTTTCGCTCCCGTTTTTCGGCTGCAAAGGTACGTTTTTTCTGCAGGAACGCAAAAAACAAATACAAATAATTCGCTCATAGGCCGACATAAATCACTATATTCATGTCAATTTGTTTTTATTTCGCTTAATTTTTGGTCATATTGCCAATTTTCAATACCTTTGCGCGCAGTTTTTGAAAGTACACGACAAAGCGATGACAAACAAGATCACAGGTGCTGAAGCGCTCATGCGCTCACTCGAAGCCGAGGGCGTCACTACGCTCTTTGGCTATCCCGGCGGAGCGATTATGCCGGTCTACGATGCGCTCTATGACCATCAACAGACGCTGAACCACATCCTGGTGCGCCATGAGCAAGGCGCCGTCCATGCTGCGCAGGGCTATGCGCGTGTCAGCGGGCGGACGGGCGTGGCCATCGTTACCAGTGGCCCTGGCGCTACCAATACCGTCACGGGCGTGGCCGACGCGATGATCGACTCCACTCCTATCGTTGTGATCTCGGGTCAGGTAGGAGCTGCCTTGCTCGGTACCGATGCTTTCCAGGAGATTGATGTCGTGGGCATGACCCAGCCTATCTCCAAATGGAACTACCAGATTCGGCGTGCCGAGGATGTGGCATGGGCTGTCAGCCGTGCTTTCTTCATCGCTCGCAGCGGACGTCCCGGTCCCGTCGTACTCGACTTCACGCGCAATGCACAGGTCGGCGAGATAGAGTTCGAACCCGCTCATGTCGACTTCATCCGCAGCTACGTGCCTGCTCCCAAGCCCGACATGGAGGCCATCCGCGAGGCCGCACGCCTCATCAACAATGCCGTTAAGCCCTTCGTACTGGTGGGGCAGGGCGTCGAGTTGGCAGGTGCTCAGGCCGAGCTCCGGGCTTTCATCGAGAAGGCTCAAATCCCCGTCGGCTGCACGCTCTTAGGTCTGTCCGCACTGCCTTCCGACCATCCTCTCAACAAGGGCATGCTCGGCATGCACGGCAACCTCGGTCCCAACGTGATGACGAATCAGTGCGATGTTCTCATCGCCATCGGCATGCGCTTCGACGACCGCGTGACGGGCAACCTCAAGACCTATGCCCGTCAGGCCAAGATCATTCATTTCGACATCGACCCCTCCGAGATAGGCAAACTCGTGCGCCCCGACTGCAAGGTCATCGGCGACTGCCGCCAGACGCTCACCGCCCTGCTGCCTCTCATCGAGGAGACTACCCATCAGTCGTGGGTCGACGGCTTCGCCCCTTATGCCGAACGCGAGTACAACAAGGTCATTAGCCGCGCCATCCATCCCACCGAGGGGCCGCTGCTCATGGGCGAGGTCGTACGCGCCGTCAGCGAAGCCTCCAATCATGAGGCCATCCTCGTCACCGATGTCGGGCAAAACCAGATGTTCGCTGCCCGTTACTTCCAGTTCAGCCGTCCGCGCAGCATCGTCACCAGCGGAGGCCTTGGCACGATGGGCTTCGGTCTGCCCGCTGCCATCGGCGCCACTTTCGGCGCTCCCGAACGCACAGTCTGTTTCTTCTGTGGCGACGGAGGTCTGCAGATGACCATTCAGGAACTCGGAACCATCATGGAGCAGGGCGCTCCCGTCAAGATCATCCTGCTGAACAACAACTTCCTCGGGAACGTCCGCCAGTGGCAGGCCATGTTCTGGCGCAAGCGCTACTCGTTCACGCCCATGCAGAACCCCGACTACGAACTCATTGCACGCGCCTATGGCATTCCGGCGCGCACCGTCGTCGAGCGTGCCGATCTCGATGGCGCTATCCGCGAGATGCTCGCCACGCCCGGGCCTTATCTCCTCCAGTGCGCCGTCCTTGAAGAGGATAATGTCTTACCGATGACCCCTCCGGGCTCCAATGTGGACGAAATGCTCTTGGAAGTCTGAAAATCATTCACAATTCGGATAAAAAACATTAAAAGTAAAGCGCTCGGCCGTCCGTCGGGCGCTTCTTTTGTTGCTCTTTCTCGTTTTTTCACTACTTTTGCGTCCGTCGAGCGCCAATAACGCCCACTCGAGCTTTGGTCGCAACGCAATCTTTCAACGTTTCCGCTCGACCTTTGGTCGCTTGACCCTTCAAGAACTAGAACCAACTCGTCAACTTGTCAACTTGTCAACTCGTCAACTCGTCAACTAGAACCAACTCGTCAACTTGTCAACTAAACCCAACTCGTCAACTTGTCAACTAGACCCTCATGAACAAATACCTCCCCTTCTTGGTCACCGCCATGCTCGCCCTCTCGTCGCTGTGGGCAGGCATCGACAGCTACGATCGTGCTGAGGCGCGCATCGCCGACGATCTCACACGCGCCCTCGCGCAGACAGCTTTGACACGTCCTGCCGATTGGCTTTCCACAGACACTATCCGTGTCTTCCGTAGTCATCTGCAGACCGAGCAACTGCGCGACCATGCCTTCCTCGCCTTCTCGCTCCTCGACGAGCGTCGGCAGCCGTTGGCAGGCGCCATCGCTACCGACACGCTTGTTGTCGCTGAGGCTGTGCGTGCGCAGGGCTATGCCACCTGTTCGCCCATCACCATCCTCCGGATGTCCGACCAGCGGCTCGCTGCCGTCCTTCTGCTGCTTTCGCTCCTCTCCCTGTTCTATTCTGTCCGCAGCTTGCGCCCTGCCGTTGTCGCCCGAACGTCCATGACCTCCCGACAAGAGCCGAATGGCGATTCGTTCATCGGCCTTCTCACCCCCATGCAGGCTCGCCTCGTCCAACTCTTCCTGGAGTCGCCCACACGAGAGCTTACGAAGCAGCAGATCTGCGATGCCCTTTGGCCGCGCAAGGATAATGCAGCCGAGACGCTCTACACGCTCATCCATCGCATCAAACCGATTCTCGACGCCCACTCCGACCTGCGCATCACCAGCAACCGCGGACGTTCCTATCGCCTCGAGCATAAAGGCGAAACGCGATGAATGCCTTCGTGCTTCCCTTCCGCTTTTGATTGGCTCCTCATCCCCTCCTCATCCACTTTTTCCTTCGCTCCTCCTCATCCGCTTTTCATCCCCTCCTCATCCGCTTTTTCCTTCGCTCCTCATCCGCTTTTCCTTCGCTACTTATCCGCTCTTCCTTCGCTCCTCCTCATCCGCTTTTCCTTCGCTCCTCATCCGCTCTTCCTTCGCTCCTCATCATCCCTTCCTCATCCCCTCCTCATCCGCTTTTCCTTCGCTCCTCATCTTGAATTTTCCTCTATGAAATATCGCCGTCTCCTTATCTACGTCATCATCTTCTTCGCTTTGGGCTTTACCTTCGGACCGTTGACCATTGTTCTTGCTCTCCTTGTGCCGCTCATCGACTATCTCATTAGTCAGTATTGCGCGCGTGAGACCTATCCTGGCACTTCATCAGAGGTCATTCAGCAGGCGGACGGCAACGCTTTCGACCCCCAATCCAGCGAGCCTTCGTCCACAATTCTCGTCAATCCTACTCGCGGCAGTGACCCCGTCGGCGTCGTCCTTGTCTATGACGATGAAGGTTTTCTCGTCTACAACGGCATTGCGATTCGCAAAACGGATGTAGTTGATGTTACTTTCTATAACGCCGCCACCCCTTATACGCCCAACGACTATCTGGTCGTCCTCGTCACTCGCGACCCGGCACACCCTCGCATCACGATTCCCGTAGGCTTCGATAGCGGTTGGGCTATGGAAGTCGTTGCGCAAATCAAGCAGCATCTTTCTTAATCTCATCGCGAATCTTTATTTTTCATTAGCGAATCGCGAACCGCATTCTTCATTATTAATTATTAATTATTCATTATTCATTAGCGAATCGCGAACCGCGATTCGCGATTCTTTGTTAAATAATGTTATATTCTTGCATTTTTATGGTACTATGTATTGCAAGGTACTAATATTTAGCATACCTTTGCCCACGCTTAAGCAAAGGTGCTCATGGAGTAGGGGACGCCCGAGCTCATGAGGGCCAATTTCAACGAACAACGAAAACAGGTTGATTATGGCACAAGAAAGACTAACACGCTCACGCTCCAACAAATGGATAGCAGGCATTTGCGGAGGCATTGCCGAGCATTTCGGTTGGGACGCAGACATCCTGCGCCTTGTATGGGTGCTGCTGACCGTCAGCACGATGTTCTGCGGCGGAATCATTTATCTGATTCTTTGGCTCATCATGCCGCAAGAATAATAAAATGTTTCAAGTTTCGGTTGTTATGAAGAAGTTCTTCGCAGAGCGAAGCGTCCCGTAGGGCCGAGCGCTTGAAGTATCAAGCGAGCAAGCTCGAGCGAAGAAGTTCTTGAAGTTATCGCTTCGCTCGACCTTCGGGCAGAAGTTCTTCGCAAGCGAAGCGTCCCGTAGGGCCGAGCGCTTGAAGTGTCAAGCGAGCAAGCTCGAGCGAAGACGAATGCTTTGTAAACTGCTATTCAACCAAAGGATAACAACCTATAAGTGTATCGTCTTCGCTCGGCCCAAAGGGACGCTTGATACTTCAAGAACTTCTTAACTTCTTAACTTCTGGGGCTTGCAAAAGCTGAATAAATTGAAAATCGTCAAAATGTAAATCGAGATGATGGACGTTTCAAATGCTAAATCCCAGATGCGCAAGGGGATGCTCGAGTACTGCATCCTGTTGCTGCTGAAGCGGCAGCCGGCTTACGCCTCCGACATTATCCAGCAGCTGAAAGAAGCTGAACTGCTGGTGGTCGAAGGCACGCTCTACCCGCTGCTGACGCGTCTGAAGAAGGACGGCCTGCTCGCCTACGAATGGCAGGAGAGCACACAAGGGCCGCCCCGCAAGTACTATGAACTGACCCCGCTCGGACAGCAGTTCCTCGATGAACTTGACAAGGCGTGGGGCGAAATCTCCAACACAGTAAATTATTTGAAGCAATGAAAAAGAATATAACCATCAACCTTTGTGGGCGCCTCTTTGCCATCGACGAGGATGCCTACGAGATGCTCGCCACCTACGAGCAGTCGCTCCGTAATTATTTTCGCACGCGTGAGGGAGGCGAGGAGATTGCAGAAGACCTTGAGGCCCGCATCGCCGAACTCTTCGACGAACTGAAAGCGCAGGGCGTCGAGGCAATAACAATAGATCACGTGCGCGAGGTCATCCATCGGATAGGAAGACCGGAGGAGATGGAAGAGAGCCCCTCTCCCGACCCCTCCCTTGATGGGGCGGAGAGTGAAAATCCTTCTGACAGCCAACAAACTCCCCTCCCTAACAAGGATGGGGGCGGGTCTTCCTCCAAGCGCCTCTATCGCAACCCCGACGACAAGAAGCTGATGGGTGTCCTCTCTGGCTTCGCGGCTTACTTCGGCGGCGATGTGCTGTGGTGGCGCCTGGGCTATGCTGCCATTGTACTGCTGTCGTTCGCAGGCTCGTCGTACAACTTCCTGTGGTTCCTGCCCCATCAATACCTCTATTTCCATATCTATTTCTGGGGCATCGCCCTCATCATCGCCTACGTCCTCCTCGCCGTGCTCATGCCTGTGGCCGAGACGCCCGAGGACCGGCTGCGCATGAAGGGTAAGGAGGTGAACCCGCAGAATCTGGCGGAGGAGATAAGCAGACTCACCCCCGCTCCCTCGCGTCAGGGAGGGGAGGGCCCCTTCTCCTCTGATACCACTTCTGGTAATCCCAACCCCACAAGCGGAGATGCAGCTTTCCCACCTACGGGGGGAGCGGGGAGCGGGACTTGGGGTAAGGGTCACCGCGGTCCCTCCGGCTGCATTAGCGGTACAATCGGTTGCATCGGTGGCTTCTTCACCGCCTTGTGGACGGTTTTCTCGACGCTTTTCCGCTGGTGTATC
>CADCOX010000250.1 GCA_902803195.1 uncultured Bacteroidales bacterium | reverse complement strand
TTGGGATACCCGGATTCGAACCAGGAAAAACAGAACCAAAACCTGTTGTGTTACCATTACACCATATCCCAATCCTAAGGCTTTTATCGCTAAAAGCGCGGCAAAGGTACAAATTTTTAATGGATAATGGACAATGGATAATGGACAATTATCGGCTCAACGTTCAATATTTAACGTTCTTTTACAAGCAAAGGCTCAATAATCATTGTCCTTTGCCCATTATCCTCACTCTGCAATCAGCAGATAGTAGTTCTTCTTGCCCTTCTGAACGAGGAGGTAGCGACCATTGATGAGGTCTGCTGTAGTGACAGGCTGATCGAACTGAGCGAGCTTCTCTTTGTTGAGGCTCACGCCACCGCCCTGCACCATCTTACGCATCTCACCTTTCGAAGGGAAGCACTGCGTCTCGGTGGCCATCAGCTCGACAGCCTTGATGCCTTCGCCCTCGAGCAGACTCTTGCTGATTCGGAACTGAGGCACACCATCGAAGACATCGAGGAGCGTCTGCTCGTCCAGCGCCATTAGGGCCTCCTTAGTTGAACGCCCGAAGAGCATCTGCGATGCTTCCTGAGCGGCACGGAGGTCCTCCTCGCTGTGAACCATCTTCGTGACCTCCTCGGCCAAACGACGTTGAAGCTCGCGTCGTCCGGGGTCCTCACGATGACGGGCGATGAGGTCGTCAATCTCGTCCTTCGGCAGAGAAGTGAATATCTTAATGTAGCGCTCAGCGTCTTCGTCAGCCACGTTAATCCAGAACTGATAGAAGCGGTAGGGTGACGTGTAGCGGCGGTCGAGCCAGATATTGCCTTGCTCAGTCTTGCCGAACTTACGGCCATCGCTCTTGGTGATGAGAGGACAAGTCAAGGCGTAAGCTTCGCCACCGCCCATACGACGGATGAGTTCGGTGCCCGTGGTGATGTTACCCCATTGGTCGGAGCCACCCATCTGGAGTTTGCAGCCCTTGTGCGTGTTGAGGTAATAGAAGTCGTAGCCCTGCAGCAGTTGGTAGGTGAACTCGGTGAACGAGAGGCCGTCACGAGCTTCGCCATTGAGACGCTTCTGAACGCTGTCTTTGGCCATCATGTAGTTGACGGTGATGTGCTTGCCTACGTCGCGGGCGAAAGCCAAGAAGGTGAAATCCTTCATCCAATCGTAGTTGTTGACCAGTTCGGCGCGGTTGGGAGCATCGCTCTCGAAGTCGAGGAAGTGCGCCAACTGAGCCTTGATGCAAGCAACGTTATGTGCGAGCGTCTGCTCATCGAGCAGGTTGCGCTCCTGGCTCTTGCCGCTGGGGTCACCGATCATGCCAGTGGCGCCACCGATGAGGGCGAGGGGCTTGTGACCGCAGCGCTGAAGGTGACGCAGCATCATGACACCGCAGAGGTGACCGATGTGCAGACTGTCAGCCGTAGGGTCAATCCCCACGTAGGCCGTAACTTGTTCTTTCTGGAGGAGTTCCTCGGTGCCCGGCATCATCTGATGGACCATACCGCGCCAGGTGAGTTCTTCTACGAAATTCATCTTTCTCTGTGTATTTGTATTTTAACGTTTATGTTTTGCGGGCGCAAAGGTACATAAAAGTTGAGAGTTTAAGACTTAAAGTGATGAGTTTTTGCACGAATCGGGCAACTTTTTATCCTTTCACCACAAAGTTTTCACTTAAAAACTTGACTTCAGCATTTTGAGGTTGTATCTTTGCAGCCGAAATTGAGCCTACAAGCTACAGACAGAGAATGAAGAAACTCCTCATAGAGACTTATGGTTGTCAGATGAACGTGGCCGACTCCGAGGTGGTGGCCTCCATCATGAAGATGGCAGGCTACGACATTACCGAGGTGATGGACGAGGCCGACGCGGTGTTCCTAAACACATGTTCAGTGCGCGATAATGCCGAGCAGAAGATTGTTTCTCGACTGGACTTCCTGCAGAGTGTCAAGCGTCGCCGTCCGCTCATTATCGGTGTGCTTGGCTGCATGGCCGAACGCGTACAAGACGACTTGATGACGAGCCATGGTGCAGACCTCGTATGCGGCCCCGATGCCTACTTGTCGTTGCCCGACCTGATAGCTCAAGCTGAACTGGGTCACAGGGCCATGAACGTGGAACTGTCAACGACCGAGACTTATCGGGACGTTGTGCCTCAGCGTCTTCATACAGGACATATCGGAGGCTATGTGAGCATCATGCGCGGCTGTAACAACTTCTGCCATTATTGCATCGTACCTTACACCCGTGGACGCGAACGCAGCCGCGACGTGGAGAGCATAATCCGCGAGGTGCGCGACTTGTGCGACCGTGGTTTCAAGGAGGTGACACTGCTTGGGCAGAATGTGAACAGCTATCTGTATAAGGGACAATGGACGATGAGCAATGGACAATCGGCAATCGACAATGATACATTCGTCCCTGATGCCGTAGAAGGCGAGGCGAAGAGTGCTTTTCGTTTTCCCGACCT
>CADCOX010000249.1 GCA_902803195.1 uncultured Bacteroidales bacterium | reverse complement strand
TCCTTCTTCGCCACCGAAGGCAAAGGGTTGGGTATAGAATCCGTCTTTACGGAATTGTATAGCTTTTATCTCCATATCAGTTAGATAAATGAAAAAGGGGAAAGGCTGAACGGTGTCTTCCAGCTCAATCGCTCAGTCACCTGGACCGCCCCTATCCCCTTATTCTCAGTGATGATTAGTCATTTTACTTAGCAGGCTCCCACTTGCAACGAACGGGCGATACGATGGCGCCCTCTTTCTTCAGTTCGGCAAAAGCCTTATCAACTTCCTTGCGATCGGCTCCCAGTGCCTTCGTGACGTCGCCTGCGGAGACGGGCTTACCGGCCTCGCGCATAGCTTGCAAAACTTGTTCTTTCATAGTTCTTGGAGGTTTTAGGGAAAAATGCTTAATGGTAAATAGTAAATGCCGAAATGGTAAATGATCAGACTTGAGTGAACAGCCAGTTCTGGGCACCGATGCACTCGATCATGTCCAAAGCGCCTTGACTCCAGTAGAGGTCTTCCTCCTCGTCCTTGAGGTAAGCCTTCATGATGTCGTAGGTAGTTGGATCGTCCTTAAGGGTTTCCATGCACTTGAGCAACAGCTCTACGCCGGGGCCTTGGATGGCGAGGTCAGCCTTCACGTACTCGATAGGATTCTTGATGAGTTCGCGAGCCTGCATGCCTTCGAACTTCACTTCGCCACCGAGGTCCAGAATGCGCTCGGTGAACTTCTCTACCCAGCCCATTTCCTCGTCGAAGTGGTCGACGTACTTCTGCCCGAGCTTCGTGAAGCCCTGCGACTTGAAAATCATACCCTGCTGCTTGTGAACCATAGCACCTTCTGCGAGATGGGTGACGAAGAATTGTAAAGCTTCAATAGATTTCTTTGCTTCCATAATGAGATTGAATGATTTAAAGAATGAAGAATATTAGGATTTAAAGATTGAAAGATTGATGGATTGGAGGGTATAAACCCTTCTTTTCACCTTTTGCGGTGCAAAGATACGGCGAAAAAGTAAGGCGAACAAATCCTAAATGACACAAAAATTGTCTGAAACGATACAACCTAGGAGAATTATACGTATCTTTGTGCCGAATAATCATTATTTAGCATCTTTACTCGGTGTACAGTCTGAAAGAAGCCTGGGTGCTCATGCATAATGAAACACCCTTCGAGAACTGGGATGGCAAGATGTATTGCAATGAGACAGACACAGCCATCACCTTTCGTGCTAACGAGACGCACGGCTACATGGCCGCCTATACGTTTACGTTGGTACTGAAGGGATGGTTGACGATTGTATACAATGGGCAAGAACTGACGCTACGGCCCGACGACCTCTACATCTATTCCCCTGGCTTGCCTGTGACCATCGTAGCAGCCTCTGACGACTATCATGGAATCTGTCTGTTGGCCGACGAACACATCAGCATCGAGCTGCCGACGGTGCGCGATATGGTGCACATCGCCTACCTGCCCATCGTCCGACTCCATGAGCCGAAGTTGACCCTTGCGCATGATGATGCCGAACAGTTGGCCGCGAAGATGCGCGAGATTACGGCCTACTTGCATTCCGACCATATCTTCAAGGACAAGGTGTTGCAGATGCTCTACGCCATCTTCCTGCTCGACCTGCAGAACGCACAGGACCGCGCCATCGCCCAACGTACTGTTCCTCAGCGAGTGGAAGAGATTTTCATCAGTTTCATCCGCCTCCTGCCCAACCACTTTGCAGCCCACCACGACATCGCCTTCTACGCCTCGGCGCTGCACATCTCGCCTGTCTATCTCTCGCGCGTAGTCCGTCAGGTCACAGGCCGAACCGTCATCGACTATGTCAACCAGCACTTGCTCATGGAAGCGTCCTTCCTGCTCCGCACCTCGCAGCTCAGCATCGCTCAGATAGCCGACCGCCTCCATTTCGCCGAAGCAGCCTCGTTCAGCAAATTCTTCTCGCGAACGAAAGGACTGTCGCCAAGAGAATACAGGAACAAACGCTAAACTCCGTCTGCCTATTGATTCGCACTCATAGGTTTATCCTTAGCATAACCATCAAACTTCATACCATACAACTATGAAAGTACTCTTGATTAACGGAAGTCCACGCGAGAATGGCAATACCTCTCGCGCGCTGAAAGAAGTGGCCCGCTCCTTGAACGAAGAAGGCGTGGAAACTCAAATCGTCAATATCGGCAAGAAGCCCGTTCCCGGCTGCATAGCCTGCGGATGGTGTGGGCGTGAAGGGCGTTGCACCTTCCACGATGATCCTTACCACCAAGTGATGCGCGCCGTGAAAGATGGCATCGACGGGCTCGTCATCGGTTCTCCCGTCTACTACGGCGGCCCTAACGGTTCGCTCTGCGCGCTGCTCGACCGTGTGTTCTATTCGCTCGGTAACCAGCTGCAGTTCAAGCCCGGAGCCAGCGTGGTCGTGTGTCGCCGAGGTGGCGCTTCGGCAGCCTTCGACCGACTGAACAAGTATTTCACTATCCTCAATATGCCCGTTGTGAGTTCGCAGTACTGGAATATGGTCTACGGCCAGACACCAGGACAGGTGGAACTGGACGAAGAGGGCATGCAGACCATGCGCACCCTCGGCCGAAACATGGCTTGGATGATCAAGAAACTGGACGACCATCCTACGCCCGAGCCCCACGTGTGGACCAACTTCGTGCGTTAGGCTTACTCCCGAACTGAAGCGGAGTATGTAGCGCATATTCAACGGCTGTTGTCTTTCCTTCTTTTTCTCTTTTATCCATCAGCACCTATTTATAAAATAGTCTCAAAAAAGACCTCTGATGTTCCAAAACGGCTCTCCCCGATTTGGGACATCATTGTTTTTCGAACCAAACAATTACCTTTGCAGCAGTATTCGTAATAACACATACCATTATGACAAACTATCATTTCTCACTAAAACACGTATTCATGGCGCTGATAGCCCTGTTCGTATGCAATGGAGCTCAAGCTGCCGCCGACCCCAACTTCTACATCTTCCTCTGCTTCGGACAGTCCAATATGGAAGGTGCTGCCCGCCCCGAGGCACAAGACCTGTCCAGCCCGGGGCCGCGCTTCTTGCTGATGCCCGCCGTAGACGATCCCGGCCGTGGACGTAAGATGGGCGAATGGTGTGAGGCCACTCCCCCACTCTGCCGCCCCAACACGGGCCTTACCCCTGCCGACTGGTTCGGTCGCACCCTCGTTGCCTCGCTGCCAGAGAACATTAAGATAGGTGTCATTCACGTAGCCATTGGAGGTATTGATATCAAGGGATTCCTCCCCGACAGTATATCCACCTACATCAAAAGGGCTCCAAGCTGGATGAAAGGCATGCTCGAGGCTTATGACAACAATCCATACGAGCGCCTTGTCACTCTTGCCAAGAAAGCTCAGAAGGACGGTGTCATCAAAGGTATCCTCATGCACCAAGGCGAGACCAACACGGGCGACCCGAAGTGGGCTGGTATGGTACAACAGGTGTATGACAATCTGCTGGGCGACCTCAAGCTGAAGCCCGAGGAGGTGAACCTCTACGTGGGTAATATCGTTCAAGCGGGCGGCCAAGGCGTCTGCATCGGCTGCAAGAAGCAAATCGACGAATTGCCACAGACCATCCACACTTGTCAGGTCATCTCCTCCGACGATTGCACCAACGGCCCCGACCGCTTGCACTTCGACGCTGCAGGCTATCGTGAACTGGGTTGCCGCTATGGCGAGGCTGTGGCGCGCTTCCTCGGTTTCGAACCCAAGCGCCCGCGCATCGAGCTGCCCAAGACCATTGAAGTCCCTGCCGACGCATTCCTTGCCGAGACCACAGTACCGGGCAATGAGTTCCCGAAGGTGGACAAGGAGGGTCGAGCCTATTTCCGCATCCAAGCGCCCCAAGCCCGCAAGATCATCGTGGATATTTGCAACAAAAAATATGACATGCAGCCTGATGGCAAGGGTGGCTTCATGGCCGTCACCGATCCCCTACCCGTAGGCTTCCACTATTATTTCATGGATATTGACGGCGTGAGGTTCATCGACCCCTCCACCGAGACCTTCTTCGGGTGCAACCGCGAGGCAGGCGGCATAGAGATTCCCGAAGGTCCCGAGGGCGATTACTATCGTCCGCAACAGGGTGTTCCCGCCGGACAGGTGCGCAGTATTTACTACTACAGCAACGAACAGAAAACCTGGCGCCATGCGATGGTCTACACTCCTGCCGAATATGAGAAAGGCAAGAAGAAATACCCCGTTCTCTACCTGCAACACGGTATGGGTGAGGACGAAACGGGTTGGAGCAAGCAAGGCCACATGCAGCACATCATGGACAACGCTATCGCAAGCGGAAAGGCTGTTCCGATGATTGTGGTCATGGAGAGCGGCGACATCAAAGCGCCCTTCGGCGGTGGCAACAACCAGCAAGGCCGCAGTCAGTACGGTGCCTCGTTCTATCCCGTGTTGCTGAACGACCTGATTCCCTACATCGACCGCAACTTCCGAACGCTCTCCGACCGCGAAAACCGCGCTATGGCCGGTCTCTCGTGGGGCGGTCATCAGACATTCGATGTCGTGCTCGCCAACATGGACAAATTTTCTTACATGGGAACCTTCAGCGGTGCCATCTTCGGTCTCGATGTGCAGACCGCCTATGACGGTGTCTTCACGCGTGCCGACGAATTCAACAAGAAGATTCATTACCTCTATATGAACTGGGGCAGCGACGACTTCATCAAGAGCGGTCCCATCGTCGAGCAGTTGCGTGCCCTAGGCATCAAGGTCGACGCCGAGGAATCGGTCGGCACTGCCCACGAATGGCTCACCTGGCGCCGCGGTCTCAACGCCTTCATCCCCCATCTGTTCAAGAAAACCAAGTAAACACGTCTGCATGCTCGTGCATGCAAGGTTTTACGTACAAACGCACACACAAACACATATATATACTCAGCTCCTCACGTATAGACGAAGAGCGCTACACGTATAGACGAAGAGCACTACACGTATAGACGAATAAGGCTTTACGTATATACAAATTGGGCTACGCGATTATTCGTGTAGCCCAATTCGTATAGAGGAAGTAAAGCGAAGGATTAAAGTCCTTTCAGATTCCACTTGGCATTGTCGGTCGAGAAATCCCATTCGGCCAACGTGGGCGTACTGTCGGCTGCTGAATAGAGCACATAGCGAGTATTGATGCCTTCACGTCCAGGAATGCCCTTCGGCAGCAGGCGGTAGCAACCATCGGTGAGTTGCTCAATGCGCCACAACTGTTCGGGAGCGCCGGTGAAAGCAGGCACAGCCGTCAGTTCGAGGTCGGCCGTAGCGGCTAGCGCACGGTCGGTGCCACGAATGACAATCTTGCAATAGGGCCCGCCGAGGAAACCTCCTGCTTCGGGCACAGGGGTGATGGTCCATTGCTGGTGAGGACGCATCATGTAATCGCTGCAACGCACCTTGATGTCGCCTTGGGGCCAAGTACCGATGACGTCAGTCAGCTGCTGGTCGGCAACGGGCTTGACGGGTTCGTCGGGATTAGTGCGCCACCATCCCTGGCGCTCATGCTGAATGCGAACGAAATCTACAGCCATCTCAAGGGAATAACCGCGGCGCTCTGATAGGATGGCAAATGTGCCGCCATGAAAACGCTCGCCCGCCACAGGCCATCCGTTCTTCCACAACAGAGGACGCAGACCGAGCACGCTGCGTCCGCCCTGGTCGAAGTCGGCTTCGTAGTGGCAAGACATGATCTCCACGCCTTCATCGATGATGGTGCGACCGAAGTGGCCAGGTCCGCAGACGCGGTCGCCGGCAGCAATCACCATTCGCCCGCCGCCGTTCAGCATGTCGCGACCAACATTGTCGACATAAGGCCCTTCCACCGAGCGCGAACGACCGACCACAATGTTATAGGTGGAATTAACGCCATCACAGCAGGTTCCGTGCGTTCCGAGCAGATAGTACCATCCGTCGCGATAGATGAGGTCAGTGGCCTCGCAGTCGATGGCGATGTCTTTCTCCTGATTGCCACGCACGCGCTCACCCGTCATCGGGTCGAGTTCAATCAATCGGATATTACCGAAATAGGTGCCAAACGACGCCCACAGCCGGCCCGTCGTAGGATCGAGCAGCAGGCAGGGGTCGATGGCATCGCAGTCCTCAAGGCCGTCGCTGGCAGCCACCTCGATGGCAGTGGTGAATTTGAAATCGGGCGACTTCGGGTCGAGCGAGCGATTCCACATCGTCAGTATGCGTCCGTTGTGCCCACCGCCGAGGCCTCCGCCCGTGGCACCATAGATAAACAGATAGCGGTCGCCGATTTTCATCACGTCAGGCGCAGCTCCGCCTCCCGGGCGCTCAGCACCGCTGTGCCAGCTCCATCCGTCCTCTGAGATGATACCACCACCGCCAGTGCCAAAGGTGTAGTATTTGCCTTCGCACTCGGCTATCGTCGAGGGGTCGTGAATATAGGGAGCACCCACTTGCGCCGCAGCGCGGCCAATGAATAGAGAAGATAGAAGAAAGAAGAAATAACGTTTCATGATTGACGGAATTGTGATATAACGAAATAGCGGTATAACATTCTCATTTATTCTATGGTATAGCCCTTGATGGGTTTGCCTTGCTCATCGACAAAGCGAACGCACATGTCGCTGAGTCCGGGCCCGTTGATGACAGCGCCACGAAGGGTGTTGCGCCCTTTCTTGAGGGTGAGTCGCTTGCTCACGCCGTCGTCCACGACCATGCGGCGGTCGCCTTCGAGGAGCAACACTTCCTCGCCATTGAGCCACCACATGGAAGCGCCATTGCTACCGGCTGCCAAGCGCACATCGGTCATTTCTTCAGGGCAGTTGATGACGGTCTCGCACCAGAAGAGATTGCCGTAGGCCTGACTGCCGTATTTCTCTGCGAAATGGAACAACTTCATGTTGTAAGTGGGACTCTCCATCGCATACCATATAGCTTTCAGCTTGGACAACTTTGCCAGTTCGTTAGCAAAGGTCTCGCGAAGCCATGAATCGGTGAAGATGACGTTGGAGCGTATCTCCTGTTTCTGGGGCTGCATCAGCCGCCAACGGCGTATGAAACCGCGCTCGTCGGGGGTGGCAGCGGCAGCCTTCTTGTCGACGGGCGTAAAGTAAAGCTGACGGTTCTTGAACTGCACCCAATCGACAGACAACGCGCCATTGCCCTCGTTGGTAATGACGAGGTCGGCGATGCCCTTCGGCACATACTCGAGCGAAGCTGTTTGCGTGAGCCATTGTCCGCGCATGTCACGACGGAAGCGGCCCATCGGGGCGTTGGCAGCACCGCCTGCAGGCTCTTCGGGCTTCACATTCATCTTGATGCGAGCCAGTATCTTGCCTTTTTCATTCTTCTCGCGGATGCAGAACTCTGTGTTGTCGCTGGCTTTAGCGCTGATGACGAGGTAACCGTCGGCAATCATGCTAAAGTCGATGTCGTCGTACTTGAACCAACTGCCTTTGGTTGGCAAGGTGGCTTGATAGCTGCGGAAAGTGTTCACCGTGTCGATAAGACCAGTCGTCACGCCTGCGCTGGCATTGCTGTAACGGTCAATCTCAATCTTCTCGGTGGCCTTGTTGATGCCTACGCCACGCATGGTCTGCTTGACCTCCTGGATGGTGCCGTCGGCATTGAAGTACAGCTTCTCGATGCAGGCCGAGCGGCGCTTGTCATCGCGCGGTGAGAAGTAGTTGTGATGATAGAACAGATACCATTGCCCCTTGTAGTTGACAATACTGTGATGATTCGTCCAACAACCATTGGGTTGCTCGGCCATGATGAGTCCCTTGTATTCGTAGGGTCCCATCGGATTCTTACTCATGGCGTAGGCAAGGACCTCGGTGTTCTGCCGCACATAAGGATAGGTCAGGTAATAGTTGCCGTTGTACTCGAAGGCGAACGGTCCTTCTGCCTGACGGTTGGGCAGGTCCTTGAGACAGTGAACGCCTACCATCTCCATCTCACGATTGCCAAACTTCACGGTTTCCCTTGGGTTGTCATCAGCCAGTTCCTTCATATTTTCCTTGAGCTTGGCACAACGGCCATTGCCCCAGAAGATGTAGGCGTTGCCATCGGAGGCAAGGAGCACACAAGGGTCGATGCCGAAGATGCCTTTGATGGGCTGCGGCTCAGGAACGAACGGTCCCTCGGGATTGTCTGCTACAGCCACACCCACGGCAAAACCGCCTCCTTCAGCAGGAGCCGACGGGAAATAGAAATAGTACTTTCCATTTCTGTAAACGCAGTCGGGCGCCCACATCGAATAGGAGGTAGGTCTCACCCAAGGAACTTTGTTCTGAGTGACAATCATTCCGTGATCCGTCCAATCAGTCAGATTCTCGGACGAGAACACATGGTAGTCCTCCATGCAGAACCAGTCCTGTCGCTGCCCCTCGGGAGGATAAATGTCGTGCGAGGGGTACAGATACACCTTTCCATTGAACACACGCGCAGTTGGGTCGGCCGTAAACTGATTGCGGATGATAGGATTCTGCGCTTCAGCTGTCAGCACAAACGCAGAGAAACATACAAGGATGAAGCGTTTCATTGTGTGATAAATGATATTTTCAGATGATTTCTGCTGCAAATATAGAAAAAAGAATGGAAACACACGCATATAAAAGCCCTTTTCCTCCCACACGGAAACATTTAACATCGTTTTTGATACAAATGCAAAACATCACAAGCCCATCCCCCGTCGATATGGAAGCGCAGAACAAGTATAACGTAACGAGAACGGCTGAGACCGAGACAAGACCAGGGGGCTGCCATACGTAGGACGATTAGTGGATAAAGGCAATCCCGCGGGTATCTTCTATGAAACGTTTAAATTTTCTTCATTCTTTTGTGGCTTCAAGGCCCAAATGTTCACCGTCAACCTACGCTTGCAAGGACAAGGATGTTCACTTCTTCTTCGCTTCCAACTTATAGCGGAAAGTGAGACTGAGATAATGGTGCATGAAGTCCTGGCCGCTCTCAGTGTGGGTGGTGGCGGTAATGGTGGCACGATTATCGGTCTCCTGATTCAGCAGGTCACGGCCTTCGAGGATAAGTTCACCCTTGTTCTTCAGGCATTTCCAGCGGACTTCGGCATTGAGGACAAAGAGGTTGTTATTCATGCGTGGGACGAGGTAGCCGCGGTTGAGGGTAAAAGTAGGATTGAGCGAAAAGGTCCAACGGCCGAGGCGGTAGCGAAGATCCAGTTGAGTAGCGTAGCGATAGATGTTTTCCATGTTCTGTGCCGCGTCGCTGTAGGCATAGCGTTCCCAGTTGAAATCTTGGAAGGAGGAGATGGTCAGATGGTCTATCTCATAGATGAGTTCCAGTTTCTCCCTCAGATGCGAGGACTGCTGGCGGTTGTAGCTGAGCCCCGCCTGCTCATCGACCATCGTCAGCAGGCCGTAGGAGGCATTCCAGTTCTCTGAAAGCGTGTTCTGGAACTGCAGGTTCTTGGCCAAGGAGCGGTCATAGGTAAGTGTTGCACCCCAGCTGTTGCCGCCCCTGACGTTCTGTTTCTGAGCGCGATAGGCGCCGGTGCTGCTGTTGTAGTGGAGCACGGTGGCGATGGGGTCGTAGGTCTTGGCATAGTTCACATCGATGCCGAAGGCCTGAGTGGCGCGAGGGAGGAGGAAGTTGTAGCGGAGTGAGGACGAGAGGGTGCGCGAGGTGTGTAGGGCGGGATTGCCTTGGAGAATGTAGAGGGGGTTGGTGTCGTCGGTGAAGGAGAGGGCGTCGGTGAGCTGCGATGGAATCGCAGCAAAAGAAACGGAACCCTTCAGAGTCATTTGCTTACGGATTCGAAAGGTGATGTCGAGCGAAGGCTGCGGCAGGAGGAGATTGCGGCAGGCCAGGGTATCGAGGCGGCCGCGGCGGTAGGAGGTGCGTTCATGCCGAAGCGCAAGGGCGAGGGCAGGCTTCAGCGTGAACTTTCGGAGAGTAAGGTTAACGTCTGAACGGAATTCATTGAGCCATTGGTCATCGACTCTGTGGAAGCTGTTACCTGTGTCAATCTCGTCGGCCCGCCAGCGTTGTTCATTTCGGTAGTTGTGGTCGTAGGCTGTTTTCCAATTGGCGTGGAACATGGCCTGCTTGGTGAAAGCATGACTGAGGGCAAACTGCACAGCGGCGGCCAGGTGGCGATGGGGAGCCTTGTAGCTTTGACGATCGATGATGGGGGACAGGGAGGAGGACTCGGCGGGGAAACCGCCGAGCGCACTGACGGCGGAGGAATGCAGGTAGCGGTATTCGCCCAGGGAGTTGCCATGCGCTTTCGCGTCTGAATATTTGATATTCACCTTGGCGCCGAGAGCACCCTTGAGGGTGTAATGGGTCAGTTGCGCTTCAGCTGAAGTCGCCAGCCCTCGGGAAAAGCCAAGGGAATGATAACGCTGGGTGTTGATGGGAACGGAGTTTTCATACGTTTGAAGTTCCGTGCTGTTGCTCGTCTCGCTTCCTGCGTATTCCGCATGGGCCGTGAGGAAGAGCGTGTTCTTGGGACTCAGATTGATGAATGCCGTGAGGTCGAGGGGTGTCTTTAGTTGATGCTCACGACTGCTCCGCTGGCTCTTTGTCCACGTGGGTGAGGTGCCAGGGAGGAAGGTTTCCGTGTTCTCCCAACTGCTT
>CADCOX010000248.1 GCA_902803195.1 uncultured Bacteroidales bacterium | reverse complement strand
AGGCAAGATAACAGAAATCAACGTCGCAGAGACGCTTAAGGACGTTCGTCGCGCCCTCCTCGACGCTGACGTTAACTATAAGGTAGCTAAGCAGTTCACCGATACCGTCAAGCAAAAAGCGCTTGGCCAGAATGTGCTCACGGCCGTGAAACCGCAGCAGATGATGGTCAAGATAGTCCATGATGAGTTGGCACTCCTCATGGGCGGCGAGACTTCCGAACTCGAGCTCAAAGGTCATCCTGCTGTTATCCTCATGGCAGGTCTGAACGGTGCGGGTAAGACCACTTTTGCCGGCAAACTTGCCAACATGCTCAAGACCAAGCGTCAGCGTCATCCCCTGCTTGCCGCTTGCGACGTCTATCGTCCAGCAGCCGTCGAGCAGTTGCGCGTCCTTGGCGAGCAGATAGGCGTACCCGTCTACATGGAACTCGACTCTCAAGACCCCGTACAGATAGCCCTCAACGCCATCCACGAGGCCAAGGCCAAGAGCTACGACACTGTCATTGTCGATACCGCTGGTCGTCTGGCTATCGATGAGAAACTCATGCAGGAGATAGCGGCCATCAAGGCCGCCATCAACCCCGACGAGACGCTCTTCGTGGTTGATGCCATGACGGGTCAGGACGCCGTCAACACGGCTAAGGAGTTCAACGACCGCCTCGACTACACGGGCGTTGTTCTCACAAAGCTCGATGGCGACACCCGCGGCGGTGCTGCTCTCTCCATCCGCACAGTTGTCGACAAACCCATCAAGTTCGTCGGTACAGGCGAGAAGATGGAGGCTATCGATCCCTTCCATCCTGCACGTATGGCCGACCGTATCCTCGGCATGGGCGACATCGTCAGCCTTGTTGAGCGTGCGCAGGAGCAGTACGACGAGGAGGAAGCCCGTCGGTTGGAACGTAAGATTCGCAAGAACCAGTTCGACTTCAACGACTTCTACAGCCAGATTCAGCAGATCAAGAAAATGGGCAATATCAAGGACCTCGCCTCGATGATTCCAGGCGTGGGCAAGGCACTCAAGGACGTTGACATCGACGACGATGCGTTCAAGAGCATCGAAGCCATCATCCTCTCGATGACGCCCAAAGAGCGTACGCACCCCGAACTGCTCAACACCAGCCGCCGCCGTCGCATCGCTGCAGGCTCAGGTACCGACATCGCCGCTGTCAATCGTCTCATCAAGCAGTTTGACCAGACGCGCAAGATGATGAAGATGGTCACGGACCCCAAGATGGCGCAGATGATGGCCAAGATGCCAAAGAGGTAAACTCGCGCAAGCGTGAAGTTATAAGTTTAAGGTTTATAGTTTAATAATGATACCTTAAACATCAGACGACGCGAATGATAGGAGTATTTACACTAAACAATAAACATTAAACTGTTATGACTTTAATCGACGGCAAAGCCACTGCCACAACTATCAAGGCTGAAATCAAGCAAGAAGTAGAGCGCATCGTCGCCGCTGGTGGCAAGCGCCCTCATCTGGCGGCTATCCTCGTGGGACACGACGGAGGCTCCGAGACCTACGTAGCTAATAAGGTACGCGCGTGCGAGGAGTGCGGATTCCGCAGCACCCTCCTGCGTTTCGAGGACGACATCACCGAGGCCGAACTCCTCGGACAGGTTGACCGCTTGAATGCCGACCCCGACATCGATGGCTTCATCGTGCAGCTGCCCCTGCCGCGTCATATCGCCGAGCAGCACGTCATCGAGGCTATCGACTACCGCAAGGATGTCGACGGCTTCCATCCCATCAACGTCGGACGCATGGCCATTGGCCTGCCCGCCTTTATCTCCGCAACCCCAAAGGGCATCCTCGAGTTGCTGCGCCGCTATCATGTCCAGACCTCCGGTGCCAAGTGTGTCATCTTGGGTCGCTCCAACATCGTAGGTAAGCCCATGTCGCAACTGATGATGCAGAAGGGTGTTGATGCCACCGTCACCGTCTGCCACTCACGGTCCAAGACCTTGAAAGAGGAGTGCCGCGCTGCCGACATCATCATCGCCGCCATCGGGCAGCCCGCCTTCGTGAAGGCAGATATGGTCAAGCCTGGTGCTGTGATTATTGACGTAGGTACGACGCGTGTGCCCGATGCCACCCGCAAGAGCGGTTTCCGCCTCCAAGGCGATGTCGACTTCCAGGCTGTAGCGCCCCTTGCTTCGCAGATTACACCCGTTCCCGGTGGCGTAGGTCCTATGACCATCTGCATGCTCATGCAGAACACGCTGGCAGCAGCCAAGCATGAATATTACGATTAAAACGCTTCAGGTAGTTTAGCACCTCGTGATGAGTATTGGCTGCTAAGCACGAATATTACGATTAAACTGAAAAAAGTGGGTCGAAAGTTTGGCCGTTTCAGCAGAAAGCCTTACCTTTGCACCCGCAAAAGCCGATAAGCAGGCTCGTGAGCCCGCGCCGCAGCTGGAGCGTAAGCTCCGACATGGTGACTATAGTTCAGTTGGTTAGAGCGTCAGATTGTGGTTCTGAATGTCGTGGGTTCGAGTCCCACTAGTCACCCCTCATCATCCTCCCTCCCCGAAATCCCCGTAAGCACTTTTTTAGCTTGTGGGGATTTCACCTTTTTAAGATAAGGTAACAGCCGAACTAACGCTTACTGGAAAGCGAACGTTTGAATGCCTCCATGCAACCAGTTCCTGCGGGTTGTCTCATTAATGAGGCAGCCGTGTCTCACCGGTGAGACAGCCGAGTCTCATTAGTGAGACAAGGCGGTGCGAATAGAAGAAAGGCCTTCCGCGAACGTACGATAGCGCCCAATCGAGTAGTTGAAATGAGGAGACTGAATGCGCGAACTCCTATGCGGCTGGATGCGCGAACTACTGAACGGTCGAATATGTTAAAATGGGCGTTAATAAAGTTTAAATCTGTCACCTTTCACCCTATCTTTCACCCTATCTGTCACCTCGCATATCTTTGACTATCAGTGTTGTAGTTGCTATGGTGACAGCGTGACAGATAAATTGGCGGTTTTTCACTAAGGAGAAAAATAAGGGACATCTATAAAAGAGAACTTCCGACGGCCAGGAGGTGACCATCGGGAGTGGAGTGGGAGGGAGCGCTCGGACTGACGTGCTCGGACTGACGTTCTCAGAGAGGTGCGTGCAGGAGACTGTCTACAACATCCCCCTTGAGCGTTTCCGTGCACGGAGAAGCGTACTCGGGCGGAGCGCTCTCGGATGTGGCGTTAACTATTCCCTGTTACCGTTGAGGGAGTAGGGGTAAGGCGTGTAGCCCACATCATTGATTTCTAGGAGAATAAGCACGGGAGCCAAGTATTGCTTGACTCCCGATGATAGTTAAAGGTTGGGTCCTATCGGATGAACAATAGTTCACGGTACTTCGGCAAGGGCCAGAGACTGTCATCGACGATGAGTTCGAGTTTGTCGATCTGATAGCGAATCTTGTCGAACATTGGAGCGATGGTGTCATGATAGGCAATGGCCTTTTTGTGCTCATCCGCAATCTTGTTTGCGACCTTGCGAGCCTGAACAAGTTCTTCGACCAATGTTTCAATGGTGGCTGTGCGCTCTGCAATCTCTTCGATGAGCTTGAGGTTGCGCTCGTTGAGCGCAGCGGCTTTCTCTGCGGGGAAGGCTGTGGTCATGCGTTCCACGTTCTTCAGCAGGGCGCTCTGATAGCTGGTGGCTACGGGGATGATGTGGTTCATGGAGAGGTCGCCAAGGACACGGGCTTCTATCTGAATCTTCTTGGTGTAGGTTTCCCACTTCACTTCGTTGCGGGCTTCCAGTTCCTTTCGTGACATTACGCCGAGCAATGAGAACATCAAGATGCTTTCCTCATCGAGGTAGCGCTCGAAGATGACGGGGCAGGAAGTTTCCACATCAAGGCCTCGACGTTCTGCCTGGGCCTTCCATTCATCGCTGTAGCCATTGCCGTCGAAGCGGATGGGTTTGCAGGTCTTGATATCCTCGCGCAGGATATCAATGATGGCGTGGTAGGTGGCGTTGTGTTCGGTGTTTTCGTAGCGCTTGCGAGTAATGGCGAGACGATCGTCCACGCGATTCTTGAAGTTTGTCAATGCTTCAGCCACTGCAGTATTCAGCGCTATCATGGCGCTGGCGCAGTTGGCTTCGCTGCCTACGGCTCGGAATTCGAATCGGTTGCCCGTAAATGCAAAGGGCGAGGTGCGGTTACGGTCGGTGTTATCGATGAGCAGTTCAGGTATCTCGGGAATGTCAAGTTTCATACCCTGTTTGCCGTCGATGCTGAAGAGATCGTCGCGGTCGGCTTTCTCAATATGATCGAGCAGTTCGCTGACTTGCTTGCCGAGGAAGCTACTGATGATGGCAGGCGGGGCCTCGTTTGCTCCGAGACGATGGGCGTTGGTGGCTGACATGATGCTGGCCTTCAGCAATCCATTGTGCTTATAGACTCCCATCAACGTCTCTACGATGAAGACCGCAAAACGCAGGTTCTGTTCAGGTGTTTTGCCAGGAGCATGTAGCAGTACGCCTGTGTCGGTCGAAAGGCTCCAGTTGTTGTGCTTGCCCGATCCGTTAATGCCGGCAAAGGGCTTTTCGTGAAGAATGGCGCGGAAACCGTGTTTGCGAGCCACGCGTTTCATCAATGACATAAAAAGCATGTTGTGATCCACTGCGAGATTCGTGTCCTCGAAGATTGGCGCAGCTTCGAACTGGTTGGGAGCCACCTCGTTGTGGCGCGTTTTCACAGGAATGCCTAACTCCAGAGCCTGTATCTCGAGGTCGCGCATGAAAGCCGCCACGCGCTCGGGAATGCTTCCGAAGTAGTGATCGTCCATCTGCTGGTTCTTGGCAGAGTCGTGGCCCATGAGGGTACGGCCTGTCAGAAGGAGGTCAGGACGGGCAGCATACAGACCTTCATCAACGAGGAAGTATTCCTGTTCCCAACCGAGGTTGCTGGTAACTTTCTTCACTGCGGGGTCGAAGTAATGGCAGACCTCTGTGGCAGCCACATTGACGGCTTTCAAGGCACGCAGTAGAGGCGCTTTGTAGTCGAGCGACTCACCGCTATAAGAGATGAATACGGTAGGGATGATGAGGGTGTCGTCGATGATGAAGACAGGACTTGTAGGGTCCCATGCAGAATAACCTCGAGCCTCGAAGGTGCTACGGATACCGCCGCTTGGGAACGAAGAGGCATCTGGTTCCTGCTGAACGAGCAACTTGCCGCTGAACTCCTCGATCATACCTCCCTTACCGTCATGTTCGATGAACGAGTCGTGCTTCTCGGCAGTGCCTTCTGTCAATGGTTGGAACCAATGAGTATAGTGCGTCACGCCATTCTCCTTACCCCATTGGATCATGCCGGCAGCCACGGCATCGGCCACCTTGCGGTCGAGGCGAGCGCCATTATCGATGACATCTATCATCTTATCATAAACGTCCTTCGGCAGATACTTGTACATCTTCTCGCGATTGAAGACATGCTTGCCAAAGTATTCGCAAGGTCTTTCACTCGGCGCTTTTACGTCGAGAGGCTTCTTCTTGAATGCCTCGCCGACAACCTGAAATCTTAAATCGTTTGCCATGATTGTGTTTGTTATTGGGTTAATACTCGTTTTACTATCATTTTGTTTACTTTTCGCGTCATTTCCTGTCATTATTTCCTAACAACGCTGCAAAAGTAGTACATCCTGATATAAAAACAAGCAATTTAGAATCATTTTGTATGAAAACATCTCCATTTTCTTGATTTATGTCACCTCCCCGTCCCATTTCCCTTGCAAAATGCTTCGTTTCATCCCCTGCACGCAGCAAGGCGCAAAAAGATTGTCGGATTTGGCCTCGCAGAGAGAATGGCCAAATCCGACATTTGGAAAACGCCGTGCACCGTACAGGGCCCGATTTCCGTCAGCGCCAAGTTGTTGAAGCCGTGACCTGCCATCACCTTCAGCACGCTCAGTGCGTAGTTCAGGAAAGCTCCCTGCGTCAGCGCAGACCCCGTCCATTCGGGGATTTCCAGTTT
>CADCOX010000247.1 GCA_902803195.1 uncultured Bacteroidales bacterium | reverse complement strand
ACGAAGGCAACGAGGGCGAGAATAGCTAAAGCTTTGAGGAAGAGTTGTCGCATGATTAGAACTGGAAATAGATGAAAGACTGGCCTTCGAGTTGTCCGGCATAGACGATATAGACTATCATTAGGACGATGGAGGCGATGCGCAAGCGGACATCGCGAGCGTGCAAGAAATGGATATTGCGCTTATATTCAGCTGCCCACTCGCGCAAGAACATCAGTGCGATGGCTGGGAAGGCATAGAGGACAAGGCTCGAGAATTCCTCGGTGTAGAGAGGTCCGAAGCCGCTGCCCAGACGAGCCAATGTGCCGAGGAAAGCGGTGACGGAAGTGGCGCGGAAGAGCACAGAGCCGAGTGTGAAGCAGAGGAAAGTGAGCAGACGGCGGCTCCAAATGTAAGGCTCGTTGTTCTTCAAGTGGTGCGCTTTCTCGAACCGCTTGCGACGCTTGTCGAGAGCGGTGACGATGCAAAGCAGCAGGCCATGGTAAACGCCAAACCAGAAATAGGTCCAATTCGCGCCATGCCAAACACCAATGACGATGAGGTTCGTGAGGGTAGCGGCATAGAGTCCCCACTGCCCCCAGTTGCGCCAAGCAATATTCAGTGGCATAAAGACATAGTCGGTAATCCAAGTGGTCAGCGACATATGCCACCGACGCCAGTATTCTGCTACATTTTTAGCCATGAAGGGGCGCTGGAAGTTCTCCGCAACGCGTAGCCCCAAGACCCGTGCGACGCCTATGGCCATCTCCGAGAAACCGCAGAAATCGGTGTAGAGTTGAAGCAGGTAGAGTGGAGCTGCGATGAGTATTGTCGTTGCATTATGATGTTGATAATTAAGGAAGACAGCATCAGTCCAAGGAGCTATGACATCGGCTATGCAAACCTTCAAGAACAATCCCCAAAGGACGCGCTTCAGGCCTTCTGAGATATCGCTAACACGGCAATGACGGGGTTCGTCGAGTTGAGGCAGGAACGCTTCGGCACGGTCGATAGGGCCTGAGAGAATTGTAGGGAAGAATGCGATGAAGGTAGCGAACTGAACAACATCACGCGTGGGATGGATGGTCTGACGATGAACCTCAATGACATACCCTATCAGCTTGAAGGTAAAGAAGCTGATACCTATAGGCATGACGATGTTCAACGTACGTAGGCTGTCGGGTAGGCCAAAGGAGGCAAAGAGGGCAGCCATCTCATGAACAAAGAACGCGAAGTACTTGAAATAGAACAACACGCCTACGCCCAGGACGACACCGAGGGTGGTGAGCCATGACGCACGGCGTGGATTAGCGATAATGTTCTTGGCAATGGCGAGGCCGAGGCCATAGTAAATAGCCGTTACGGCAATGAGCAAAGGCAGGATGCGCCAATCCGCCCAGCCGTAAAACACATAAGAGGCGATGAGCAGCCACGCATTCTGACTCCATTTCTTTTTGAAACAGAGGAAGTAAGGTAGCGCTACAACAGCGAAGAATAACCAGAATGTGATGCTGTTGATGACCATCGGCTATTTGTTCATAATCGAGTCGACCATGGCTCCGACATTCTTCCAACGCATGATTTCGAGGGCGGTGAATTTGATGCCAAAAGCCTTCTCTACTGCCACGACTAATTGGATGTGCGAAAGCGAATCCCACTCCTCGATATCATCAGCCGTAGTGTCCTCGGTCAGTTGGACTTCCTCGAGATCAAGCACGTCCGCAAAGATTTCATTTAGTTGTTTGTATACGTTTTCTCGTTGCATATCAGTTGTTTTTTTCTTCAATATAACACGTTCGTGGTTGATAATGATCTAAATGGAGCGCAAAGCGGTTAGTCTCGGTAGTGTTGAGCGGCTCGAACCCGAGGCTTTCGTAATGATGCGCCACCATGGCGTTCTTGGGCGTCGGCAGGTATTCGCCTACTATCTGGTGATAGCCGGCAGCGCGTGCACGGGCTACCATCGTGTTTAATACGAAGTCCTCGACACCTCGTCGCAACACACGGCAACTCATCAGCCATGTATCTACGAACAGCGTCTGCTCGTCTATTGGTCTCATAATAATGACAGCGATGAGACCGTTGTCACCAAAGCGGTCCTCCAATGTGAAGGCGAGGTCGATGACTGCCGTGTCGGCGGCCAAAGCGGCTATTTCGGTCTCAGTGTAGCGAACGGTGCGCAGGTTGAACTGATTGCTGCGCTGCGTCAGTTGGGCTACGCGAGGTGTGTTGAACGTTGTGAAGCCACTCACCGCTGATACCATCCCGAGGGATTGCAAGAAGTCGCTCTCACTGTCGAACGTGCGAGCCAGTTGGACGCGCTGCGCCTCCACTTGATACTGACGTGTGCGATCCTTGTCGGCAACGCTGTAAGAGGCTGTCTCGAAAAGGTTCAAGCTATAGAGATATTCCAAATAGAGCGCTGGGTCGTTTGGCAGCTCTGGGACGGTAATGCCCTCAATATGTTCGCGAACGATGGCTCGTTCGAAGGGATTGTCATCGAGGAAGACCATCGAATCGAATCCGATGTTGAGGATGCGTTGGATAGTGCGTATGTTATCCACTTTCGTCTCCCAATTGGCCTGAAAGACTGCAATGTCATCGAGGCTCAGCACCATGTCGGGATGATGGAGAAAGGGTTGCTTGGCCGTTTCCTCGTTATTTTTTGAGGCTATGCAGATGATGATGCCACGCTGGCGTAGTTTCTTTACCCATTGCTGGAACTCGCTGAAGGCCTTGCCAATACCAAGGCCGTGACCGAGTTGAATACCTTCGAGTCCGTCATCGCCAATTACACCGCCCCAAAGCGTGTTGTCGAGGTCGAGGATAAGGCATTTCTTGACCTGCCCGCGTAGCGCGCTGATGATGTCGACCACCCGAGCGGCAACGTAAGGCAGCGCATCGATGCTCACGACCATCTCCGTGCTCATATAGACATTAGGAGCAAAAAGCCAATCTCGTCCGAACTTGTTCTGCAGGGCTGCGAGATCGCAGATGAAGAGGTTCTTCTGTGTTCGGCTTAACTCCATCAGCGCCATATTCAGACGTCGAACCTGGTACGTGAGCGAGCTCACGACCCGATTCGCATAGCTCCCGAAGACGCCGTCTTCTATCTCGGGATAGTTGAGGCAGATAATCTTGGCGCGGCAGAAAGCCTCGTCGCTGCAAACAGCTTGTATGAAGGCCAACCGTTCGTCTGCCAAGCTCGCTTGTTGCTCAGTGGGCAGCAGACTGTGGTGCTCAGCCAACTTATGGGTGGATTGAAAGAGCACGATATAATCTGCGCCGAAAGCTCTCAGTTCGCTGGCAGGGTCAAGAAATTGTCGCTCGACTTGAGCATATTCTGCCTCGAAGAGTTCGAGCCGAAAGCCTCGCTGCACAGCCGTTCCACGCAGGGCGGTGGCAAGCAGCTGTGTGGCGGTGTCACCTACAAGTGCCACACGCGCAGTAGGCAGCGCCGTATAGTCTTGCTTTAAAGCCTTTTTGAGTTGGTTAAATGTCTGCATGGATATAAACGTTAACGAAAACGTAAACGTTAACTGGTTGCGCGTTGTTTTATAACGTTAACGAAAACGTAAACGTTAACTGGCTGCGCGTTGTTTACGGTTTGTCCCGTTTCCGTTCCCGTTTCCGTTATCGTAAACGTTATCGTTAATTACAGCTGATACTCAATCATGACGAAAGAGTAGGGTTGGAGGTCGAGGGTGAAGCGCTTCTGTGCACGGATAGTCTCACGACGAGGAGCGATGGGCTGAGCGTCAAAGTTGTTTTCGTCATCAGGCTGCCCCGTGAGGGTGGTCTTAGTGGCGTTCTTCTTGAGACCGAAGCGGCTGAGGTCGATGGAAGCACGCTTTGCGTCGGCGCTGGCGTTGCAGAGTTTCACGAACAGACGACGTGTCTTCGTGTTGAGGACGACACTTTGGCCGTAGTGCACGCCCTCCTGAGGTTGGATGACGCCAGCGGGATCACCGTCGAAACGGACACAGTCGCCGTAGAAGTATTGTCCGGCCGACTGCCCGAACATCTGTTGTACGTAGTAGCTGCACGTGAGAATAGGACGTTCGTTGTCGAAATAGATGAGGTCGGGGTTCCAGTTCGTGGCACCCTTGCGTGCGAAGAGGGGAGCATAAGAGGTCATGCAGACCACATCTCCATTACGCTCAACATGAAGCAGATAGAGTCCTTCGGCCAGCGCATCAATGAGTTTCTTGTCCTTGGCAGCATATTCACCGAGGTAGACCTTCGTCTTGCGATCGCGAGGATAGCTGTCGTACTGACGACTGCGGAGGAAGTAGTCGCGAGGCTCATAGTAGTGCTCATCCATGATGGGCATTCCCGTCTCTACGGCCAGTTTCCATCCATTCTCAAAGTCAGGGTTGCCAGCGTGGGAACCAGGACCGGCGGTGCCTACGATGACAATCTCGGGATGAGCGGCTGTGACCTTATTATAAATGTACTTGAAACGCTCTTCGAACTCAGGTGAGATGCGCTCTTCGTTGCCGAGGCCGAGGTACTTGAGGTTAAAGGGCTTCGGGTGCCCAGCCTCAGCACGCATGCGCGCCCATTTGGAAGTTGCAGGGTCGCCGTTGGCCCATTCAATCAGGTCGAGGGCATCCTGTACCCATTCGTCCATCTCACTCATCGGGACGACATCCTGTGCTTGCTCACGCATGCCCCAACCGCCGTTGGTGCCTTGGCATGAGACGCCGCAGGGCAGGATGGGAAGGGGTTGCATGCCGAGGTCTTCACAGAACTGGAAGTACTCATAGTAGCCAAGGCCCATGGACTGATGGTAGCCCCAAGTGTTCTTGAGCGGTCGACGCTGTTCGCGCGGACCGATAGTGGTCTTCCAGCGGTAGGTATTCCAGAAACCATCGCCACCTCCGTGTACCACGCAGCCACCGGGAAAGCGCATGAACTTAGGTTGGAGGTCAGCAAGCGCCTGAGCCAAGTCCTTGCGCAAACCATGTCCTTTATATGTGTTCTCTGGCATCAGCGAGAGCGCATCGACGTCGAGGACGCCCTT
>CADCOX010000246.1 GCA_902803195.1 uncultured Bacteroidales bacterium | reverse complement strand
TTTTCACTTTTTACCTTTCACTCTTTCACTTTTCACTTTCACTATGGCTCTCTTCTCCACTCGCGACCCACGGCGCTTCCGTGGCGTTCACATCTACACATCCGAGCGCAAGGATAAACTTGACAAGCTCGTGGCCGAAGCCAAGCGCGAAGAACAAATCCAACGTGGCGAGACACCTGAATATAAGCCCGACATTGAATCCTACCGCGGCAAGTTTGCCAAGAACCTCAAGCGTGCCGACCCCGACCGCCGACGCCTCCACCCAGGCATCGCTATCGCCATCATTGTCGTGCTCATCATCCTTTGGTACTACCTCATGACGGGCAGTTTCAGTTTCTGATTGCTGACAGTTTAGGCTGCTTCGTATTTTATCATAACGAGATAACGACATATCGGAATATCGAAATATCGAAATAACGACATTTCTGAATATCGAAAATAACATCATCCCACACCATCAATAGCTTCCCATGGACATCATCCAACTTCTCCCCGACTCCGTCGCCAACCAGATTGCTGCTGGCGAAGTCATTCAGCGCCCCGCCTCCGTGGTGAAGGAACTGGTGGAGAATGCCGTTGATGCCGGTGCTCATCGCATCGATGTCATTGCCGTCGATGCGGGTCGCACAAGTCTTCAGGTCGTCGATGATGGTTGTGGAATGAGTGAGACCGATGCGCGCCTGGCCTTTGAGCGCCATGCCACCAGCAAGATACGCCAAGCCGCCGATCTCTTCACCCTCACCACCATGGGATTCCGTGGCGAAGCTTTACCCTCCATTGCAGCTGTCTCTCAAGTAGAACTCACCACACGCACAGCCGAGGCCGACCTCGGCACGCACCTCTCTATCGAAGCTTCGCGTGTCATCAGCCAAGAGCCAGTGGCGGCAGCCGTCGGTTCCAACTTCGTCATCAAGAACCTTTTCTTTAACGTACCTGCGCGGCGTAAGTTCTTAAAGTCCAATCAGACTGAACTCTCCAACATATCCTCCGAACTCGAACGCATTGTGCTGGTACATCCCGATATTGCCTTCACGCTCACCCACAACGATGCCACCCTCCTTAATCTCCCGCCCGCTAGCCTTAAAGCACGTATCGCAGCTGTCTTTGGAAGCCGCATCGCAGAACGTCTCTTGCCCGTAGAGGTCCAGACGCCTATGGTAAGCATCCACGGCTTCGTGGGTAAGCCCGAGTCCTCACGCAAGAGAGGAGCACAGCAATATTTCTTTGTCAACAACCGCTACATGCGGCATCCCTATTTCCACCGTGCTGTTCAAGAGGCATTCACACGCCTCATCCCCGCTGACGAGCAGGTGCCCTACTTCATCTATTTCGACGTACCTCCTGCCGAGATTGATGTCAACATCCACCCTACAAAGACCGAAATCAAGTTCGAGAACGAGCAGGCCATCTGGCAGATTCTTCTTGCAGCCGTACGCGAGTCGATAGGACGTTTCAATGCCATCCCCACGATTGAGTTCGACACTGAGGGCCGACCAGCCGACATACCCGTCTACAACCCCAATGTCAAGACGCAGCCTAAAGCTCCTACAGTGAAGGTTAATCCAAGCTTCAATCCCTTCGACACGCCCCCGGCGACATCTCCTTTCGACGACATTCTGGGAGGCACTCCCCTGCCCCATACTTTCGATAATACGCCTGATACTGGGGGACTCTTCCCTACTACGTCCACGACTAATAGCCCGTCAGTCCAGAATGAGCCAACCTCCGACACACCTCTAACCGTGGCAGGTCTGACGGCAGACACCATCCCCTCTACCGCATTCTTTCAGTACCGCGGACAGTATATCTTAACTGCGATTGAGAACGGGCTTCTGTTCATCGACCAGCATCGAGCTCATCTGCGCGTCCTCTACGACCATTATGTAGCACAGCTCGCCAAGTCCGCTCTTCCGTCGCAACGCTATCTCTTCCCCGAGGTGATGCAACTCTCTACATCTCAAGCCATCACCTTTGCTGCCATCCATTCCGAACTCATCCGCCTCGGCTTCGACGTTGGCGATCTCGGTGGCGGTAACATCTCCATCGTCGGATACCCTGCTGGTTTTGAGGGCATCGACCCACAAGTTCTCTTCGCAGAACTTCTTGACACCGCGGCCACCAACGGTAACCTGCCAGCCGAACAGCTGCTCAGCCAACTTGCCCTCACCCTCGCACGAGCGGCCGCCATCCCTACTGGACAAGTACTCTCACCCCTCGAGATGCAAGACCTTACCGCGCAACTCATGGCCACGACGAATCCCAACTACACGCCCGACGGCCATACCACCCTGGCCATCATTCCACAAGACCAGATTGATAAGCTCTTCTGATTATCCGCGGAATTACAAGAAAACAACCTCAAACAACAACACCTCGAAATAACGAAATATCGAATAATATTATAACAAAATAATAACCTCCATGCAACAGAAAATCATCCTCACCGGCGACCGCCCCACAGGCCCCCTTCACATCGGGCATTATGTAGGCTCTCTCCGCCGCCGCGTTGAACTTCAGAACTCAGGCCTCTACGACAAGATCTTCATCTTCGAGGCCGATGCTCAGGCTCTCACCGATAATATCGACAACCCCGACAAGGTCCGTCAGAACGTCATCGAAGTGGCGCTCGACTACCTCGCCGTAGGTCTCGACCCCCAGAAGAGCACGCTCTTCATCCAAAGTCAGATCCCCGAACTCTGCGAGCTTACCTTCTATTTCATGGACCTCGTCAGCGTCAGCCGCCTACAGCGCAACCCGACAGTGAAGACCGAGATCCAGATGCGCGGCTTCTCGGGCGAGAGCATACCTGTAGGTTTCTTCACCTATCCCATCTCTCAGGCTGCCGATATCACCCTCTTCAAGGCCACAACTGTGCCTGTGGGCGAGGACCAAGAACCCATGCTCGAGCAGTGCCGCGAGATCGTTCGCCGTTTCAACTACATCTACGGTGAGACACTCGTAGAGCCCAATATCCTCCTGCCCGAGAACGCAGCCTGCCTGCGTCTTCCTGGCACCGACGGCAAGGCCAAGATGTCGAAGAGCCTCGGCAACTGCATCTACCTCAAGGACTCTGCCGACGAGGTCGAGAAGAAAGTTAAGTCTATGTTTACCGACCCCGACCATCTGCGCGTCAGCGACCCCGGTAAGGTCGAAGGCAATACGGTCTTCACTTACCTTGATGCCTTCTGTCTCCCCGAGCACTTCGGCCGCTACCTGCCCGACTACGAGAACCTCGATGCTCTCAAAGATCACTATCGCCGTGGCGGCCTCGGCGACATGAAGGTGAAGAAGTTCCTCGCCGCCATCCTTCAGGAGACCCTCGAGCCCATCCGTCAGCGCCGCGCCGAGTTTGCTAAGGATATCCCTGCCGTCATCGACATACTCCGCCGTGGTACCGAGACCGCTCGTGAGGCTGGAGCGCAGACCATGTCTGAGGTCCGCCGTGCCATGCGCCTCGACTACTTCGACGATGCTGCTTTCACCGCCGAGCAAGCCGCCCGCTTCGCTTAACGGTCTCCGCGACATATTACAACAAAAGCACCTACGCCTGTATATCCAAGCGTAGGTGCTTTCGTTTGAACTCATCTCAACGCTCAGCCCTTATCTACAACAACGCCCTGCGAAGTTCTTCCGCAGGGCGTTAGTGATAATAGGAAGATTAACGACTGTCGTTAATACAAGATTGAATCAATAAACGAAGGCTTACTTGCTCCAGTCATCGTCCCAGACGTTGAATTGGCGCTTCACATCGCCTCCTTCACCCTCACCACCTTCCTCAGCACCTGAGAAAGGATTAGGACCGTCTGGATCTACCGAGTTTGCTATCATATTGCAAAGCTCAAGTTCCTCTACATTCACGGTAGGTGCAATATAAAAATTCTTTTTCATTTTCGTACGTATTTACATTTTATTTTACCAGCACCTTCTTGCCGTTGACAATATAGATGCCCTTCTGAGCCTTATTAACACGTTGACCTGCGAGGTTGTAGATAGTAGCATTTGCGCCCTCAGCCTGCAAGCCGTCAATAGCCGTAGGCAGACCTTCGAAATCGTAACCATTCTCAAAGAAGCCCTTGACTGGAGAATCAGCAGCAACAGAGAAGTACGCACGGAAGCCCTTCAACGTCTGTGTGCCAGTAGTATACTTCAATTTATTGGAAGCGATGTAATAGTACTTGGTTGCATCATCGCTGGCAGGCATTGTGATTTGGCCACTATAGTTACCGATGACCTGAACGCCCTCAATAGGAGTCAGAGTCGGCGTCGCAGCCTTGATTTCAACATTATCAAACGTATAAGTACCAGCGGTGTTGCTAACCTTCATGATGACGGGTTCGTTAGCCGTGATAGCAGGAGTCTGCATAGCTGAGAAGTTAAGATTATCTGCATCAGCTGAGATTGTGCTTACCTGTACATCATCACCGAACTGAGCCTTCAGTGTCTCATTGTCGATATCGAAGGGAACAGCGAAGGTTGCCCAGTT
>CADCOX010000245.1 GCA_902803195.1 uncultured Bacteroidales bacterium | reverse complement strand
GTAGGAGCCATGATGGCAGCGGCAGCGCAGCGCATGATTGTACTCGTAGACGGTTTCATCATGACGGCTTGTGCCTTGATGGCCAGCCGATTGGAGCCTGCGTTCATGGACTTCGCCATTTTCTGCCATTGTGGCGACGAGAGCGGACACCGCCTTATGTTGGAGCGCATGGGAGCCAAGCCGCTGCTTAGCCTCGGCCTCCGCTTGGGCGAAGGCACGGGAGCCCTCTGCGCATACCCCATCGTCGATAGCGCCGTAAGGATGCTGAATGAGATGGGCAATTTCGAGGACAACAAGATAACGAAATACTTCTGATGAAACTCTTAGCTTCGCTCATCTTCTTCACCCGTCTACCGTGGTGGCGCCTGCGCTCAGTCCCGAAAGAGGCTTTCGAGCACGTAGTCGACTATTGGCCTCTCGTCGGTTGGCTCACGGGCGGTATGATGGCACTCGTCTACTTATTCGCCTCGGCGCTCGGCTTCGCCCCGATGGTGGCCGCCTTGCTGGCGATAGGCGCTCGCCTACTGTTGACGGGCGCGCTCCACGAGGATGGTCTGGCCGACTTCTTTGACGGCTTCGGAGGCGGCGTTACACGCGAGCGTACATTAATGATAATGAAGGACTCCCACATCGGCACGTACGGCGTGCTCGGGCTCGTACTCTATTTCGGCCTCCTATGGGCAAGCCTTTGTCAGCCACTCCCACTGCCGTCGCTCAAGGAGGGAGTGTCCTTCCCGCTGATGGCTGAGAATTTCTCCGCCCCCCTGCGTTCAGGTTGGGGTTGGGCGGTACTCATCCTCTTCTTCGATGTGGCTGCCAAGAGCGCGGCTTCGCTCATCACGGGCCAGCTACCCTATGCGCGAACAGCCAAAGGTGCTAAGAATCAAGTTGTCTACGTAGGCCGCTCGCTGCGAGGATGGCTGACGCACGGACTGCGTTGCATCATAGCCATCGCCTTACCCCTCGCCCTCTGTTGCCTCAGCGGCTATCCGCAAGTGGTCGCCTTGCTGCCCATTCCTTTTGTGGTCGAGTTGCTGCTGATGTTGTGGATGCGCCGTCGACTCGGCGGCTATACAGGCGACTGCTGCGGTGCGCTCTTCTTGCTCTGCGAGCTCTCGCTCTACTTGTCGCTGCCCCTGCTCTTCCTTGGCGTTTGAAGGAGATGCTATGAAGGTGAGGTTATCACGGCGACAAAATCACCGAGCGCTATCGAGTGATATCATTGCTTTTTTGTCTTGATGCATTCAAGGGCTTCCCTTGAACTGCTTGCTCTTTGTATATGCCCAAGCTTCGTTTGTGCGACACAAATGGAAAGACATTTTGAGTGTGAAAATGACGTCCTATGAGGACTAAAAAGGAACGCTTAGCACTTTTTTGTACACGAAAAGCACATTTTATCAGCAGAAAACACTATTTTTGCAGGCGTATACGAGAAAACAATCCAACTGACTCGCCTTAACTTATGAAAACCATCTTCTCCTTGCTAATCGGTTGCCTGCTCTGCGCAGCAGTTGCCGCCCAAGAGCTGACCGTCGGCAGCTACAACATTCGCTACAAGAACGACACCGACAGCATCAACGGCAATGGTTGGCATAGGCGTTGCAAGCCCATGTGCGACCAAATCCTTTGGGAACGCCCCGACATCTTCGGCACTCAGGAAGTGCTCCACGACCAACTGCTTGACCTCGAGAAAGGGTTAGGCATCTACCGCTGGATAGGCGTAGGACGCGACGACGGCAAGGAAGAAGGCGAATATGCAGCCATCTTCTACAACCCCGGCCGCGTGGAACTCGTCGAGAGCGGTAACTTCTGGCTCAACGAGACGCCCGACCGCCCCGCCCTCGGCTGGGATGCCGCCTGCATCCGCATCTGCACATGGGGACATTTCCGCGACCTACAGACGAAGAAGGAGTTCTATTTCCTCAACCTCCACATGGACCACGTCGGGAAGATTGCTCGTCGCGAGGCCGCTAAACTCGTCATGGAGCGCATCACCAAGATGACCGACGGTGGCAAGAAACTGGCTGTGCTCACAGGCGATTTCAACGTACCGCAGACCAACGAACTCTATACACTGTTCACCGAGTCGGGCGTGCTGAAGGACTGCTACACCAACGCCCAGCAACGCTTCGCCGAGATTGGTACTTACAACGGATTCGACTACCATTTCCACACGACAGAGCGCATCGACCACATCTTCGTGACGCCTGCCACCACCGTCGACGCCTACGCCATCCTCACCGATGGCCGCTGGCAGAAGGACATGAATGGTGTCATGAGCCGACGCAACCTCTCTGACCACTACCCCGTCTTCGCGCGCATTCATTTCTGAATAGACGAACAAGCCAACACGTATAGTCGCGTAAGCCGATTCGAATAGTCGCGCAAGCCAACACGTATAGTCGCGCAAGCCAACACGTATAGTCGCGCAAGCCAACACGTATAGTCGCGCAAGCCGATTCGAATACTCGCGTAATGCTAATCGTATAACCATAAAGACAAAAGACAAATGAAGCGAATCTTTCTTTTGTTGTTCTCGTTGAGCGCCCTAGCGGCCCATGCCCAACGCGCCGACTATCGCATTATTCCACAACCTGTGAGCGTCAGCGTGGATAGCGCTCAAACCTTCGTCCTTCGCGAGGGAATGGGCATTGCCTTCGATGGGAATAACGCAGAGGTGGCTCGCTGTGCAAAGTTCCTTCAGCAATGGGTGGAGGAGACCTCAGGCCTTCATCTTCAACTCACACCCACCGACAAGCGCGCAGCTGTGCGTCTCGTCATAGGCTTGGCCACCGATAAGAAAGCGCAGAAAGGCAAGAAAGCGGAAACTTCCGAAACTGATAAGGAAGCTTATGCAGTCGTGGTTGATAAGAACGGAATAGCCCTCAGCGCACGTCAGCCTGTAGGACTCTTTCGCGCTGTCCAGACTATTCGCAAGAGTTTGCCCGTTCTTAAGCCCAACGCTGGGGCGTTGAGTTCCGTTGAATGTCCGTATGTGCGCATTGCCGACCAGCCCCGCTTCTCGTATCGCGGCGTGCTGCTGGACTGCG
>CADCOX010000244.1 GCA_902803195.1 uncultured Bacteroidales bacterium | reverse complement strand
CCGATGCGTACTATACGCGAAGGCTCGAGCGTATATACGTGCAGACCGGTGCGTATAGAGCATCAGACCATAGCGTATTCATCCTCATTTCGGTTGTTATTTGCGAGTAAATGGTCGCGAGCAGAAGCGAATAACCCTTCTATAATTTGGACGATTTGAACTAATTCATGGATATTATGGAACAAAATAGGATTGTTATCTAATGGATTCACTGATGAATTGAATAATAATCATAGTAATTGGTAGTATTTCATCTATATATCTACCAATGAAAGATAGATTATTAGTATACAATGATTTAATTGGTAGATATTAATAATAGTCAGGTAGACCTTTTTCACAGTATTCGACAAGATTTTGTAATAATAAGCTTCTCCTATTACACAATATTGATCACTTTACCACCCTCAATCTTAACGATAATAACGAGTGATTCAAGTAACTCAAACCCCTGAAGCCATTTTTGAGCAGTCGCGACCTGGTTCCAGGATTGCGCTCATTCAATCAACAGGAGCGTTATACACTTCTGCTTAATAAATGACTATCTTTATACATCCAACATTCAACAGAATAAACGTATTGAACAATTAGGGTATATATTATATACATTATTAAAATATCACGTGCGCGCCCGCGCGAGAGGAAACATTTTCATCAAAATTAGCACTTTTCGCTTCCAAATTGAAGGGCAAAAGCCCCTTTTACGTTAAAAAAAGGGGTTAATCAAATCTTTTTTTACATTTTTTATTGTAGTTAGCTAAAATTGTATTAATTTTGCGCCGTTATACGTATATGTGACAGAAAAAGCAGTATGAAATCATCATTTGAGACCGGTCTGTAGGCAGGTTCAGAAGGAGTTCCACCAAGGAAACCACTCCCGCATAGTCCGTATAAAAAGATTGTGAAGAAATGTATTTGTTCAATAACCAAAATTATTATGTTTAATTAAAGAGAGTATTTATGGAAAAAAGACTTTCTATGTTTCTGGCCTCGTTGTTCCTTTGCGTAGGAATTGCTGTGGCCCAGGTACAGGTTAAAGGTACCGTCATCTCTGCAGATGACGGAGAACCGCTGCCTGGCGTTTCCGTCAAGATTGTTGGCGACAAGGCAGGCACCGTAACCAACATCGACGGTGACTTCGTCATCACCGTTCCCAATGCAGATACTCGTCTGCAATTCTCTCACATCGGCATGGTAACGCGTATCGTTAAGGCACGCAATGGCATGCGCATTTCTTTGGACAGCGATGAGAGCCTCATGAACGAGGTGCTGGTCCAGGGCTTTGGTACGGCCACGAAGGCTTCCTTCACGGGTTCGGCCAAGGTGATCACATCTGAGGATCTGGCCAAGAGCCAGGTGACGAGTGTCACCGACGCTCTCGCAGGTGTCGTTCCTGGTCTGCAGACGGTGAGCTCAAATGGTGCTCCTGGCGCCACCGCTACGATTCGTATCCGCGGTTTCAGCTCGCTCAATGCCAGCAACGATCCTCTGATCATCGTCGACGGTGCTCCCTACGGCGGCGACATCTCCAACCTCAACCCCAATGATATTGAGAGCATGACGGTCACGAAGGACGCCGCTGCCAATGCCCTTTATGGTGCTCGCGGTTCGAACGGTGTGATCCAGATCGTCACGAAGCGCGCCAAGGCTGGCGAAGCTAAGGTGTTCTTTGATGCCAAAGTGGGTTGGAACAGCCGTGCACGTCAGCACTACAACACCATCAAGGCTCCGGGCCAGTACTACGAGATGCAGTATGATGCTCTGAAGAACTACTATCTTGATAACGGCTACAACGCCACCGAGGCTTGGCAGCAGGCTAACGCCAACCTGTTCGGCGACTCCGGTAACGGCGGTTTGGGTTACAATGTCTTCAGCTATCCCGAAAGCCAGGTGCTCATCGGTAAGAATGGCAAGCTCAACCCCAATGCAACGCTCGGTCGCCTCATCACGAATGAGGACGGCGTGGAATTCTGGGTCACTCCCGATGATTGGGAAGAGATTGGCACCCGTACTGGTATCCGTCAGGAGTACAACACCTCCGTTATGTCGGCCAACGATCGCGGCAACTTCCTCATGTCTCTGGGCTACCTCAACAACGAGGGTCTGAACCAAAACTCCGACCTCAAGCGCTTCACTGGTCGTCTGAAAGCCGACTATCAGGTGAAGAAGTGGTTGAAGGTGGGTGGTAACATGGGTTATGCTCGCTTCGACGGCAACAGCCTTAAAGACAACGGTGAAGCCACTTCTACTGGTAACCTCTGGGCCTTTACAGACCAGATTGCTCCTATCTATCCCGCTTACGTCCGCAATCCAGACGGCAGCATCAAGGTTGACGCTAACGGTATCCAGGTTATGGACTATGGTGATGGCATGAACGCCGATCAGACACGTACGTTCATCACCGACGCTAACCCCATTCAGCAGAACAAGCTCAACACCACCAACTACGAAGGTAACGCTCTGACAGGTAATGGTTTCGCTGACTTCACGATCATCGACGGCCTGACCTTCACCATCAATGGTGCTTTCGACCTCGACGAAACTCGTGGTACTTATGTCTACAACCCCTACTACGGTCAGTTCGACAGCACGGGTGGTACCGTCGAGAAGTATCACAACCGCTCCTACCTCTTCAACACGCAGCAGTTGATCAACTACGTGTTCACCGTGAAGGACGTCAACAACTTCACCATCACGGCCGGTCACGAGTATGAGCGCTCCTACGGTTACACCCTCGGTGCTTCCAAGTCGCAGATGTTCTCTCAGAAGAATAAGGAACTCTACGGTGCCGTCGTCGATGGCAAGAGCAGCTACTCCAGCAAGGGTAAGTCCAACCGCGAGGGTTACTTCCTCCGCGCTATGTACGACTTCGACAACCGCATCTTCGCCAGTGGTTCTTATCGTCGCGATGGTAGCTCCATCTTCCAGATCAATCCCGACAACTACGCTTGGGGTAACTTCTGGAGCCTCGGTGCTGCTTGGCGTATCAGCAAGGAGAGCTGGTTCAAGACCGATTGGGTGAACGAACTCAAGGTGAAGGCCAGCATCGGTCAGCAGGGTAACGATGGCATTAGCTCCTACCTCTGGACCGACCGCTACTCCATCTCCAACTCTCTGGGCCGCCCCGCCACTTACTTCGCAGGCAAGGGTACCTCCGACATCACTTGGGAGACGAACACCAGCATCAACACCGGTGTCGAATTCATCCTCTGGAAGAAGTTGAACGGTGAAATCGTTTGGTATCGCCGCAACACCACCGACATGCTCTACAGCGTGCCCACCCCCACCAGCATCGGTTACAGCTCCTACTACCAGAACATCGGTAACATGTACAATACCGGTCTCGAGCTCGACCTGAGCTACAACGCTATCCACACGAAGAACATCGACTGGAACATCAACCTCAACTTGGCTACGCTCAAGAACCGCATCACCTCGCTCGACGAGAATGTGAAGACGCAGACCTACTACGACCTCGAAGGCAAAGAGTATCTGGGTTACCGCTCTGGCAACTTCTTCATCACCGAAGGCAAGCCGATGTACACTTGGTTCCATAAGGAATATGCCGGTATCGACCATGAGACGGGTGAACCCCTCTGGTACCAGCGCAAGGACATCAAGGACGAGGCTGACAATGTCACCGGCACTGAGGTCGTCACGACCAAGACTTACGGCGATGCTACCTACTTCGTAACCGATATGTCCACTATGCCTAAGGTTTATGGTGGCTTCGGCACTTCGCTGAAGGTCTACGGCGTAGACTTCTCCGTCAACTTCACCTATCAGCTCGGTGGCAAGCAGTATGATAGCACATACGCTTACTTCATGAGCTCGCCTACAGCCAGCAGCGCAGGTCAGAACTTCCACAAGGACCTGCTCAACGCTTGGACACCCGAGAACAAGGACAGCGATATTCCTCGCTTCCAGTATCAGGACCTCTACACGACCAGCGGTTCCACTCGCTTCCTCGAGACGGCCAGCTTCCTCAACATCCAGAACATCAACCTGGGTTATACGCTGCCTATCGACTGGACGCGCAAGGCTAAGATCGAGAACGCTCGCATCTACTTCGCTGCTGAGAACGTGGCTTACTTCTCAAAGCGTAAGGGCTTCGACCCGCGCCAGAGCTTCAGCTCTGCTGCCAATGCTACCCGCTACTCGCCCATGCGCACGCTCTCCATTGGTGCTCAGCTCACATTCTAATCTTAAAGAAAGGATATAAGCAATGAAAAAAATACTATTTCCACTTATCGCTGTCACTGCCTCGATGGCTCTGACAAGCTGCCTTGAAGAGAATTTCCCGGAGAGTGCCACTGCCACCGAGAAGCAGTTGGGCGAAGTGGCCAGTGGTCTGGAGTCCGCAGTCAATGGTATTCCCTCGCGTATGCAGCAGGGTTACCTCGTCTATGGCGAGCAGGAACACGAGACCGACATGGCCTACCCGCAGCTCATGATCGCTCAGACCGAGATGCTCGGTGATATGTACCCCCTCGGCAGCAACTCTGGTTACGACTGGTATCGCAACTACAACACCTGCGACCGTATCTACGGTAGCACCAGCTACTTCTCCTATCTTCCCTATCGTACGCTCTACATGTTCGTCAAGGATGCCAACAGCCTTATCGCTGCTGTCGACACCGCTTCTGAGAACACGACCGATGAGATGAAGTACTTTGCCGGCATTGGCTATGCCAGCCGTGCATTCGACTACTACCTGCTCACCGTATTCTTTGAGCCGAAAGAGAATATCTACACGGATGTCTCCAGCGTGAAGGGTCTCACTGTGCCCATCGTGACGGAGAAGACCACTGTTGACGAGACTCGCAACAACCCCCGTGCCCCGCACGACAAAATGATGGAGTTCATCCTCTCCGACCTCGATAATGCTGAGGCTCTCATGGCCGCTCACACCGAATACAAGCTCGCTGAGAAGGAGGCTTTCGACCGCAGCGTGCCCACATTGGCTACCGTCTACGGTCTGAAGGCTAAGGTTTACCTCTGGGACGAGAAGTTCGACCTTGCCGCCGCTTACGCTCGCAAGGCTATCGAGCAGGTCACAGCAGAGATGAAAGTTGAGCGCATTGATGCCGGCCCCGTCACCGAGGAGCAAATCGATGACGTCAACACTGGCTTCAACACCGCCAACCAGGCTTGGATGTGGTATATCCACTACGATGCTGAGAACATGGGTAACCTCTGCAACTTCACAGGTTGGATGTCTGGCGAAGCCGACTGGGGTTATTCAAGCCTCACCTTCCCTGGTATCGACAAGAGTTTGTACGACAAGATGAACCGCACGGATATCCGCAAGCGTCTGTTCCTCAATCCTCTGAAGTACGACTACTACGACTACAAGACTTGCCGCGATGCTAACTACATCAACAATGCTCCTGCTTACCTCTCTCTGAAGTTCCGTTGCCTCGGTGGCGACTGGGAGACCTACAGCAATGGTGGCGCCGTCGACGTTCCCGTCATGCGTATCGAGGAGATGTATCTCATCGAGGCTGAGGGTGTTGGCGCAAGCCAAGGCGTTGGCGCTGGCGTACAGCTCCTCAACAAGTTCGTCAAGACCTACCGCGATGCCGCTTACAATTGCACCGCTAGCGACCTGCGCAGCTTCCAGCTCGCCGTGCTCGACCAGATGCGCCTTGAGTTCTGGGGCGAGGGTAATGCCTTCCCAAGCGCAAAGCGTCTGGCTCCCGATGTGATCCAGAACTACGAGGGCACGAATGCTCCTTCCGACATCTTCAAGGTTAACTGCAAGGGCATCAAGCCTTGGTGGAACCTCGTGATTCCCGACAGTGAAGAGTCGACCAATGCTGCTATCAAGGGCAATAACAACCCCGACCCGACACAAACCGTCATTGCTCCTATCGCTATCGGACAGTTTGCTACAGGTAAATAATGCATTACACAATTAAAAAGAGTTACGTATATGAAAAAGTTTTTCAAATATAGCTTCCTCCTGATGGCCGTTGGTCTCACCTTCGTGTCCTGTAAGGAAGATGATGACTACACTGCAGGCAAGTGGAATGCAGAAGCTGGCTATGCCAACCTCTATTTCCCTGAGATCAAGAATACGGTTGAACTCGACCCGACCGATCCGACTGAGTTCGACGTTAAAGTAGTTCGTCGCAATGTCGCCGGTGCACTCACCGTGAATTTTGATGTCATTGAGAACGATGAAGATATCTTCGAAGTAGGTCCTGCCGTGTTTGCTGAAGGCGACAGCCTCGCAAAGGTTAAGGTCAAGTTCCCGAAGGCTGAGATTGGTACAGCCTATAACCTCCAGCTCTCCACGTCTGATCCCAAGTTCGTCTCCGAGTACTCCGATTCAATCCTTTACAGTGCTACCGTAACCCGTATCAAGTGGAATCTCCTGGGCACAGCCCTCCTCTATGAGCGTGCTTTGTATGAGTGGCAGGATAAAGATGGTAATGACGTCCCCACAGAGTGCAACCTCTATCAACGCGACGACATGCCCTCGCAGTTCCGCCTCGAAGACCCCTTCAGCGTTGCAAAACAATTAGGATACACTGACGGTAATGAGTCTGAATACATCACTTTCCGCGTATATAGGAAAGCCGATGTCGAAGCCAAAGCAGGTACAGATGACGAATACACTTTCTGGGATACCAAACTGGCTGATATGATAGGTGATGACGACTTCGTCTACTTCAATCCCATCAATACAGGTTATTTCAACTCCACCTATGGCTCTGACGTGTTCATGTATCATCCTGCTCACTTCTCGAGTATGACTGATTGGACCTACAATAAGGTTGTCAGCTATCAGAAGGAAGAGTCGGATTACGAAGGACACTTCGAAGACAGCAAGAAAAACACCTATACCTACAGAGCATCTGATGGCGCTTATATTAACGATAACGATGGTAGTGTATACGATGGTAGCGATGGGGCTTTGAAGCAAATCAAGCAGATTCTTCCTGGAAAGGTTCAACTCGCTCCTTATTGCTACATGCCTGGTATTGGTGGTTGGAACTACACAACCAACGATGGCATGGTAGAATTATTCTTCCCCGGATATACGGAGCCTCATGTGGCTGACATCACCAGCGACGACTTCACATGGGAAGAGGTCATGACAGGCAGCTTCACATCTGAAAAGCAAGGTACGAGCGAAGCTACGCTGTACAAGGGAACGTGCGTCAACAAGGAAGATGGTTGCGACACCATTTTCGCACAGACCTATGGCACAGCCTACAAGATTGGCGAGCCTTACGCTGAGGGCTACGATCTCTACTTCGCTGTCGACAAGAATGGTAAGATTGTCATTCCCGACGGTTCTCGCCTGCAGCCCACTGGCCTCGATGACAACATGGGTCATGACATCTATGCTAAGATTGACCAGACCACGAGTACCTTCAGCGCAACTGAAGTCATTCTGACCGTCGGCTTCTTCAACGAAGACGAGACCATCGACTATGGCGAGAGCACCGAAGTCCTGGCCAACATCAGTTGGACCAAGATTGCTACAGGTACGTACTACTATGTCATGTTCGCTGAGAATGAGGAAGGCAATCCCGAGCCCGATCCCGGTTATGAGCTCTACAAGCGCGACGACCGCGACGACACCTACAAGATTGCCGACTGGCTCATGGGCACTGACTTTATGTTCCAGTGGGACCGCAAGACCAACGCTTGCGAAATTGCCTTGCAATCTATCGGTTACACGGATCCGCAATATGGTCCTATGTCCATCATCGAAGGTGCGCTCTATAGTGACAGATATGCGGTGAACAAGTCCTACTATGACCCCGAAAAGAAGATGTTCCACTTCTTCCCCGCTTATTTCGTAGCTGATGGCAGCTTCGGTCAAGTCGAAGAGTTCTTCGAGATTACCGAGACCGCAGGTGTGAAGCGTCACACTCCCGTGTGGGGCAACGCTCAGCTGAACACGGCCATCCGTATGGCAAGCCGTTGGAACGGCACAAAGACCAACAAGGCCATGCGTCTGGCTAAGAAATCAGTTCTCTGTAAGGACGTTCTTGCTCGTTAATCGTTCAGAACCGAAATAATCATGGTAAGTTGTATCGTCCTTCTTCGGGAGGCGATACAACTTACTTTTTCAAACAACAGACAACAATCCGTTCCCTAAATGAAAAGATTCCTACTTCCCATCTCCTTGCTGGCTGTAGCTATTAGCATTCAGGCGGCCGACCGCTCCGAATCCGAGATGCGCGCTATTGCAGCATCCAAGCTTTGTGGTCAGGCAATGGTCAAAGGACAGCAAGGAACGACAGGTTTGAGGCCTCAGAGTCTGAACCGACCAGTCGATGCAAAAGCCTACTCCATCTTCACGCCTGCTGAGGGCGACGGTTTCGTCATCGTAGCCAAGAGCGACCTCGTGGAGCCCATCATCGGCTATTCCACCGAAGCCATCGATCCCACCGACATGCCCGAAGGACTACGTTGGTTCCTTGATGAGTGGAGCCGAGAGGCTGAACGCGCTGAGGCTACAGGTGACATCGCTCGCGCTCCCCGTCGTACGGCTGCTACGTTCACACCTGTTGAGAACTTCGTCACCACGACCTGGAGCCAAGAGTATCCCTACGACCGCCAGACCCCGAACAACTATCCTGCGGGCTGCGTCGCTACAGCTTTGGCACAGTGTATGAACTATTGTCAATGGCCAGCTTCGGCTGACTTCGATGGAAACTACTACGTTACCACGAAAGTTGGAAAAAAGACTACAACTGAACAGAAAACCGAACACCTAAGCACAGCGTATACTTGGCCTTACAACGATAGCTACAAAAGCGTCGGCCGCTATAACGACAATATCGACGAACTGCTTCGCGACTGCGGTTATGCCTGCCATATGCAATATTCTGAGAGCGGAAGCGGAACGTTCACCTATCTTTCAGGAATGGCGCTGACCCATATCTTCGGCTATCCGCAAGAGAGTGTGAAGTTTTACAGCTATAAGTATGTCGGCGATAGTGACCTTTGGGCCCAGATCATCTACGATGAACTGGCGTCACGCAGTCCCGTGCTCTATGCAGGTTCTGACTCAGACTCCGGAGGACATGCCTTTGTGTTCAGCGGTATCGACGAGGAAGGCCTCGTCTATGTCAACTGGGGTTGGCGCGGTCGGAGCAATGGCTTCTACGCCATCACCAGTCTCAATCCTACCGCCAACGACGGTACCGAATACAATTACACGAATAACGCTGAGATGATCACGGGAATCCGCGTCAATCCACTGCCTTCCGACCACGTCAAAGGATTCATCACGGCATACGCCGGCGATCCCTACACCTTCCGCTTCGGTACCGAGAAGGACGACGACGAGGTCGAGCACGTCACGCTTTACTGCGACCTCCCCTATGGCTTCATGAACATGAATGCCTCCGATTTCAAAGGTGTATTCGGACTCTTTGGTCAGGACCTCACCGATGGCACCGACTGGATCATCGCTCCCGAATTACAGGACCGTGACACGCTATTCACGGGTTATGGTTACATGGGCAATACCGAGCAGTTCAAAGATTTCTATTTCTACTACTATGTCGACGGCGAGAAGGGTTTGAAGCCCGGCCACAAATACCGCCTCAGCTTTGGTGTCTGCGACGATCAGGAAGGCACATGGCATTCCATCCTTTGCGTTGGAGGTGAATTGGGCTATGACATCGAGTACACTGGCGACCCCGCGACATGCACGGTATCAGAAGAGAAAACGCCTGTACCCGTTCTTACTGGCATCCACGCTCCTGAGGCTGACCGTCTCACCGAAGACGACGGACTGACCCGTGTGTACGACGCCTCAGGACGTATCGTCTATTCAGCACCCTCGTCACGCTTCAATCCTTGGGACGTTCCCGCCCACGGCATCTTTGTGGTACGACAGGGCAATAAGGTGACGAAAATTGTGAGATAGGACTAAGAATACAATAACCACAAATAAAGGCTTGCAAACCGTTTGCAAGCCTTTATCTGTTATGTGAATTCTGACTTTATGCCTCCAACAGCGTCAGGTCCTTCCCGACGGCCATTTTACGGAGGTTGATGACAGCGTAACGCATCCGACCGAGGGCCGTATTGATGCTACAGTTGGTGACTTCGGCTATCTCTTTGAACGGACGATCCTCATAGATACGCATCCTCACCACTTCCTGTTGCGATTCGGGCAGGAGGTCTATCATCTGCTCGAGGTCAGAGACCGTTTGACTATTATGCATCTCGTGCTCAATGCAATCTTCCGATAAGGAGATGGAGTTCATCAGTCGGTGGCGTTCTGTCTCGTCGGCGACATCCACGTAAGGACGGTTGTGGCGCACCGTATCAATAATCAGATTACGGGCGATGCGCATGATCCAAGCTTGGAACTTTCCGTTGTCCGTATAACGATGGGAACGGATATAAGAGATGACCTTGAAGAACGTCTCTTGGAAGATATCATTAGCCAAGTCCTCGTCGCGGACGAGGGCCAAGATATAGGAGAATAACGTATTCTGGTGCCGCTCGAGCAGAATGTCGAACGCCGCATCATTGCCATTTTCGTAGAGCTGGATGAGATGCTCATCAGTCTCCGTTTTCAGGTTGTGCATTACTATCTAATAGAATGGTTTAGGAGTAATGTTCAGTCGATAGGCAATGATTTTTAGAATGAATAAAGAGTTTAGATAATGAGTAAATAGGGCGTTCAAAGGGCTCAAAACATGCGTTTTTTGCCGCTTATCGGGGACAAAGTAAAGGCTTTTTTACGAAACAGCCAAACTTTTTGGCACTTTTTTACGTCTCGACGAGAGTTGCGCCCTCCAAATGGGCTCCACGTAGGAAGTCGGAAGCTGGCATACGGCGCTTTCCCGCCAACTGAATATCCGTCAGCCGCAGAAAGCCATCGGAGAGGGGAACTAATAGGGCAGCCTCGCCCCCGACCCCTCTTCGAAGGGAGAGGGGAACTATAAGAGCGGCCTCACCCCCAACCCCTCTCCGAAGGGAGAGGGGAGTAAGATGTATTTGACTGGATGCAGCATCATTTGGGCTGGAGAGGGAAGTAAGATCTATCTGACTGGATGCAGCATCATTTGGGCTGGAGAGGGGAGTAAGATCTATCTGACTGGATGCAGCATCTTTTGCGCTAGAGAGTGGAGCAAGATCTATTTGGCTGAATGCAGCATCATTTGCGCTGGAGAGGGAAGTAAGATCTATCTGACTGGATGCAGCATCATTTGCGCTGGAGAGGGGAGTAAGATCTATCTGACTGGATGCAGCATCATTTGTGCTGGAGAGGGAAGTAAGATCTATCTGACTGGATGTTTCATCTTTTGCGCTAGAAGGGTAACCACTCCCCTCTCCCCTTGGAGAGGGGTCGGGGGTGAGGCCATTGAGGCTCTTCTCCGCAAAAAAGACTTTAAGCTGCGTCTCTTTGCCATCAGCCGTTCTGAGTGTTGTCCACGCCCCAGGATAGGGCGAAAGGCCGCGGATGAAGTCGTAGGCACTCTTTACCGTGTGCTGGCTCCAACGGATCTCGGTATTCTCACGCGAGAGTTTGGGAGCGGGACGCAAGACGGCAACTGTTGCGCTGTCTATCGAACCTTGATGAACGGACGATGAAGAATCGGACTCTGCCTGTGATTCATTATTTAAAATCCCATTGCTTATCAGCTCCTCCTGTGCCACCGTCTCTACGTTTCCTTCTTCGATATCCCTTACTGTTCTCAGCACCAAATCGGCGCCGAGATACATCAGTCGGTCGTAGACATCACCTACGGTGTCGGTGTCGGCGATGGGCGATGGCACACGATGGATGATGCGTCCCGTGTCGATGTCGTGATCGAGGAAGAACGTAGTGACGCCTGTCTCCGTCTCTCCATTGATGACGGCCCAGTTGATGGGAGCTGCGCCGCGATACTGCGGCAGGAGGGCCGCATGAAGGTTGAAGGTCCCCATGGGAGGCATCGCCCATACGACCTCTGGCAGCATACGGAAGGCAACGACAACTTGCAAGTCAGCCCGATAGCTACGCAGTTCCTCGAGAAAAGCCTCGTCTTTCAACCGCTCAGGTTGCAACACGGGAATCCCCTGCCCCACCGCATACTGCTTCACGGGTGAAGCCTGCAACGTATCGTGATGACGTCCTACAGCCTTGTCTGGCATCGTCACGACTGCCACTACATTATATTTATTCTCAACGAGCTTGCGCAGAGACTCCACCGCAAACTCAGGAGTGCCCATGAAGACGATTCTCATTTTTATTTAAATATAAAATATTGAATATGAAATATAAAATACAGGTTCAAATAGAGTATTGAATATAAAATATAAAATACAGGTACAAACAGAATATAGAATATAAAAATAGATACAAATAGAAGAGGTTATAAGTTATTTTTAGAACTCTTGATGGTGGCTGCTAAAAGCCGTAAGAGTTCATCACAATCATTTTTCAAAGATTGATAGAGCTCTTCACTGATGTAGTCGGAGTGAAAGAGCAGGTAAAGCCAATAGTTTGTTTCACCAGCCTCTTTCTGAGCGACTTGCAGTTTATTGATAAAGTCAGCTTTGCTCTGTGCATAGATGCCTTCATGCACGTTTGCACCTATACTTGTACCAGAACGATATATTTGGTTCGCCATGATATATTCGTGCTTTTTTGATGTCAAGTACTGATGACATTTAACAATACGGACTCCGAAAGTCTTTGACTTCTCCGCTAATAAGTTATTACTTATCATTTATGGACATTTTATATTTGGCAATAATATAGCAGTTAAATAACGCTACGCTCGTACCCACTGTTCTTCAAGCGTGAAGCGTCCCTTCGGCTCGATCGATTGAGCGAAGACAGTTTCATCGTCTTATCCATAGCTATCGAAAATTGTTACTTCAAACATTCTGTGCCAACTCCTATATTACCACCTTTTATTTATATTCTATATCTTGTATTTTGTATCTTATATCTTATATTTTATATTTCATATTTTGTATTTCATATTGGTGGGTCTTCCTATTCCTCACTCATATCCTGCACCATCGTCCGATACAATGCGGTGACATGACTGCGTCTGATGAAGCCCACGAAGAGGCCGTCGGCATCGACCACGGGCAGCGTCCATGCTTTCGTGCGGTCGAAGGTCTGCATGACCAGCTCCATGGCGTCGTTTGTGGTCAGGCGCGCTGCACACTGCGACATCAAGTCGCGGACGTGCAGCTGGTGGTAGAGTTCCGTTCTGAACATGACGTGGCGCACACGGTCAAGCACCAGCACCGCCAGCAGCTTGCCTGCATCGTCCACCACGGGAAAGACATCGCGATTGGAATTGGATATCTGACGCACGATCTCGCCCAGGTCATCGTCGGGATGGAGATGTTCCTCATAGCGCTCGATGACAGAGTCCATCGACATCAGGGTGAGGATGGCCTGGTCTTTATTATGGGTCACCAACTCGCCCTTGCGCGCCAAGCGCATCGTATAGATGCTATGGGGCTCGAAGATGATGATGGTCATATATGCGGTCGTGGCTACCACCATCAACGGCAACAGCAACCCATAGCCGCCCGTCAGTTCGGCGATGAGGAAGATGCCGGTCAGCGGAGCATGCATGACGCCACTCATCAAACCAGCCATTCCCAGGAGCGAGAAGTTGTTCTCGGGCACAGGATTGAAAATGGCCCATTGTCCATTCTCCATTGTCCATTCTCCATTCTGCATTCCAAACACCATGTTCCACAGACAGGCGAACAGGAAACCAGAGACGGCGCCAAGGAACAGGCTCGGCGCAAATGTACCGCCACAACCGCCGCCGCTATTCGTGGCGGTAGTCGCGAAGACCTTGAAGAGGATGATTCCTGCTAAATAGAGCAGCAACAGATTGGGAGCAGCATAGAAGAACGAACCTTCCATCACTTGGTTCCAGTCCTCGGGCCCCTGACCGTTCAGCAGCATGCGAATCATATCGTAACCCTCACCGTAGAGCGAAGGGAACAGGAAGATGAGCACGCTCAGGATAGGTGCTGCGATGACGAAACGCTTCCAGGGCGAACCCAAGCGGCGGAACTGATCCTCCAGCCAGTTCATCACGCGCGTGAAATACAGCGATATCAAGCCGCAGAACACGCCTAATAAGATGTATGCCGGCACACGCGAGATGGCAAAGGCATTCGTAAGGTGAAACTCAAACAGATTATCCGTTCCCGAGAGGGCGAAGGTCACGCCTGCAGCTGTCACGCATGACACCAGCAGGGGCAGCAGACTGCCCAACGTGAAGTCGAACATCAGCACCTCCAGCGTGAACACCAACCCGGCGATGGGCGCTTTGAAGATGCCGGAGATGGCACCCGCCGCACCGCAACCGACCAGCAGCATCACCTTCTTGGCATCCAAGCCGAACAGACGTCCAAGGTTCGAACCGATGGCCGAACCAGTCAGCACGATAGGAGCCTCGGCACCCACACTACCGCCGAAACCGATGGTGATGCCCGAGGCGATGACCGACGACCATGTGTTGTGACCTTTGATTGAACTCTTCTTGCGCGCTATGGCATAGAGGATCTTCGTGATGCCGTGACCGATATCGTCGCGCACGACATAACGCACGAACAAGCCCGTGATCAGAATACCCACGACGGGATAGAGCAGATACAGCCAGTTGGCGCCCGTGATGGAGAAGTGGTTCGTCAGCAGGTACTCAATCTGATGAATCAACCACTTCAGCAGCAGACCCGCCAGCGCCGTGAGTACGCCCACAAAAAAAGCCAGCATCAACATGAACCGGTTGCCATGAAAATGCGTGCGCTGCCAAGCGATTAAATCTGCCTTGATATTACTTCCTTTCTTCATTGATGCTGCAAAGGTACTACTTTCCCCCCAAGTGGCCAAGCGAAACCCCGAAAAACAACCTTTTTCTTTACACTTAGTTGCGCAGGTGTATCT
>CADCOX010000243.1 GCA_902803195.1 uncultured Bacteroidales bacterium | reverse complement strand
TATCAAGACGGGCTGGGCCGTCGAAGTGGGCAAGACCTACCTCTTCTCGATGTGGGCCAACCGCCCCAGCAGCGGCATGAGCTCCAATACGCAGTACAGCCGCATCTATGCCTCTGATAGCGAGACGGCTACGACCACGCAGATTGGGTCGGTCAACTTCACAGGCGACACCTGGGTGCAGACCCAGATTGTCTTCAAGGCCGAACAGCCCTTCCTCGTCGCCAACCTCGGATGGATGAACCAGACGAGCATCGACGCCTTCTTCCTCGGCGAGCTGTCGGTCTCCGATGAGTTGGTCACCTCCGCCCTCGAAGCCACTATCGCCGACGGCAAGTACCAGTTGGACAACACCGAGGAAGGCACAGAGCGCGGACAGTACTCAGCCGACGTGCGGGCTGCCCTGCAGACGGCCATCGCCACCGCCGAGGGCGTCCTCACCAGTGCTACCACGCAGACCGAGATCAACGCCGCCATCGACGCCCTCAAGGCTGCCATCACCACCTACAAAGCCAGTGCCAACGCGCCCTTCAAGGTCGGCACGAAGTACAATATCGTCCACAGCTCGGGCTACCTGATGACCACCACGGGCGGCACCGTCAAGGTGGTCAGCGAGGACGTCGACGATGCCGGACAGGTCTTCACCTTCGTGCCAGCACCTGCCGATGCTGCGGCCACGGGCTACAACCTGCAGGCCGAAGACGGCACCTTCGTCCATCGCCAAGGCTCGTGGGACACCAAGGCCGATGCCGACTACGACCTCACGCAGGCCAACGCCATCTTCCAAGTCGTGGACCAGGGCTCTTACATCCAGCTCAAGAACATGGGCAGCGGCAGTGTCCTCGGCACCGACAACAACAACGACGGCAGCACCGTCTACTCCAACAAGAACGGCACCGACGGCAAGTACCGCTGGACGCTCAAGGAGTTCATTCCCAAGGATCAGCGCGACGATGAGTACAACTTCCGCCAGCTGCTGGCCAAGGCGCAGAAGACGCTCTCCGACGTCAACGCCGCCACCATCGGCAACGACCTCTTCATGACCTCGCGCACGGCCTACGACACCTTCGCTGCAGCCATCGCCACCGCCGAGGGCGTCACCTCCGGCTACAAGGCGGCTACCGAGGCGCTGCAGGCCGCTATGGATGCCTTCACGGCCAACAGGCAGGTCAAGCCCAACCCCTCCACGCAGTACATCATCTCCCAGCAAGCAGGCGGCAACCGCATTGCCTACTCCGAGGATCAGTCGCTCGTGACCGTGCGCACGCCCAGTACCGAACCGACCCAGCAGTTCACCTTCGCCCAAGTGGCCGCCACGGGCAACTTCGCCCTGAAGAACATCGGTGCAGCCAAGTTCATGGCCAAGAGCGCCAGCAGCAACTGGGACACCAGCTGGGCCGACGACGAGAGCGACCTCCTCGCCCAATGGATTATCGCCCGTCAGAGCGACGGCACCTACACCCTCCAGAACGCCTCTGGCAAAGGCTACCTCGGTAGCGATGCCACCACCGACGGCTCCCTACTCTACTGCGACAAGGCGGCCAGCGCCACCAACTCACGATGGTTCATCGAGGAGTACACACCCACGGCTACGCTCGCCAAAGCCATCGCCAACGCCAAGGCGCTTGCGGCGGCCACTCCTGTCGGCTCTGCCTACTACGAGGTGCCACAGTCGGCCATGGATGCCCTCAACGCAGCCATCGCAGCTGCCGAAGCAGCCCTCGCCACCGTCACCACCTTCGAGCAGGGTGCTGCCGAGGCCGCGAAGCTCAACGCCGCCATCGACAAGTTCAACAACAGCTTCAACCCGATGACGCCCTTCGACGAGGGTGTCACCTATGTCGTTGCCCACTATGGCGGGGCCCTACTGACAGCCACCGAGAGCGGCAACGCCAGCATCACGGCTCAGGCAGAGGATGGAGCAACGGATTCACAACTCGTTATGTTCGAGCCCGTTGAAGGCCGTTCGTTGACCTACTACTTGAAGTCCGTAGGCATGGACACATACTTCGCACGTTCTGGCGATTACAACACCGTCTGGCAGGCCGAGAAGGGCGAAGCCGCACAGGTGACAATCATACATCTCGACGGCAAGTGGCTGGGTCTTCAGTTCGTGGCGACAGGCCTCCACGCCGGCACCGACGGCACCTCCAGCGGACAGCTCGTCTACAGCGACAAGGCCGGTAGCGGCAACACCCTCGCCTATTGGACCATCGAACCCTACGTGACCGTCGTGCTCGACCGCGTAGCCTTCAACGCCGCCTTGGAGTCGGCCAATGCCCTGCTTGCTGCGATGAAGCCCGGCTACCTCAAGGGTGAATACTTCGCCGAGGACATCGCCGCCTTCCGCGCCACCATCGACAAAGCGCGCGCTGCAGCCAACAAGGCCAAGGACCAGCAGACGCTGGATGCCCTGACCGCCCAACTGAAAGCCGACATCGAGGTCGCCCGCACCAAGGCTCACGACAAGGACCTCATGAACCATACCGAGCTGGCTGCTGCCATTCAGTCGGCCACCACAGCCACTGCCTCTGCTGTCGCAGGCGACTGCAACGGTCAGTACCCTGCCGCCGCCATCGAGGCCTACAAACAGGCGCTGGCTGCTGCCCAGGCTGTCGAGAGCAAGCCCGACGACCAACTGACGCAAGCCGAGATTGACGCTGCTGCCAAGGCCCTCAAGGAGGCTGCCGCCGCTTTCAATGCTGCACGCGTCGTCGTCAACCTCGACAACCTCCGTGCCGCCATAGCAGCCGCTAAGAAGGCCATGAGCGACGCTGAGGGCGAGCGAGGCGAAGGCCCCGGCAAGTTCCCCGAGAGTGCCTTCAACGCCCTCACAGCAGCCGTCACGGCCGCTCAGACCATCGTCAGCGAGAACAAGGTCAACCAGCAGGCCGTAGACGCCCAGACGGCATCCCTCACGGCAGCCATCGACACCTTCGCCGCCTCGCGTGTCACCAACGACTACGCCGCCCTGCAGGCCCTCGTAGACGAAGCCACCCAGCTCATCGCCGACGCCATGGCAGGCAAGCTGGAGTACTACGACGAGGACCTCGAAGAGTTGCGCGCCTCGCTCGAGAAGAACGCCGCCGCCCTCGAGAGCACCGACCAAGACCTCATCGACCGCGCCGTCAAGCTCCTGCGCCGCGACATCGCCCTCTTCCGCAACCTGGCCGATGGCATAGCCTCCGTCGATGCCGAACCCCTCGACATCCGCATCTACGACCTCAACGGACGCCTCATGACGACCTCACGCCGCCACCTCACGCGCGGCACCTACCTCATGACCGTCAAGGGCGGCGACAAGACCATCACCCGCAAGTTCGTCGTGCGATAAGAACGTAACCTCATACACCCCATCCGAATCATGAAAGTAGCAGAAGCACTCAGCATCCGCAAGGACATCCAGAAGCGCATCCAGCAGCTGGGACAGCGCATACAGAACAACGTGAAGGTACAGGAAGGCGACGAACCTTCAGAGCAGCCCCAAGCACTGTTGAAGGAACTGGACAGCTGTCTGGCGCAACTCGAAGAGCTCGTATGGCGCATCAACGCCACCAACATGCAGACCGTGAACGCAGAAGGCAAGACCGTGACCCAACTGATGGCTCAGAAAGACTCGCTGACCCTCCGCCTGGGCATCCTCCGCGACGTCTTCGAGAAGGCCTCAGCCAGTCAGGACCGCTATTCCCGTTCCGAGATCAAGATGACCACCGTCGTCGACGTGAAGCGCCTGAGCAAGATGATCGACGACTACGCCGCCAAGCTCCGCGTCCTGGACATCGAGATCCAAGCCCTCAACTTCCAGACGGAGCTGCTCTGACCCCAGCGCATCCACCTCCGTGGCACTTCCCTCTTAGCCACCTCATCCACCTCCCACAGGCATCCGCTTTCATAGGGCGAGTCGGAACCCCATTGTCAGCTGTCCGGAGCCGATAGCACCCGTTCTCTGAACACTCACGGCGCAGGCTCAGCACGCCAGCATACGAAGTCACGCCTCACGACTCACCGCGCACGACCACCCGACTGACTATGAATCGCGGATGCCTTTTCTATGCCCATACCGCTGATGCGATAACCGACATAGCGTCTACCCTTCGCCTCTGATTTTCGACTTTGAAAGAAAATTCGGAGGAAATTCGGAGGAAATTAATTCAGGAAAATAGCCGGGTCGAATTTTCGGCTCGGGTCTTACAAGGATGCAAACGGGCAGCTAATGGCTGAT
>CADCOX010000242.1 GCA_902803195.1 uncultured Bacteroidales bacterium | reverse complement strand
GTGCGCATGCGTTCGATGGCCTCGTCGAAGGTCATCGTCTCGTCGCCGTTCACACGCGTCCAAATGGGCCACTTCGTTGCGTTCAGCTGGGCAGAAAGGCGGACGTGTCGGGCAGCGTCGTCAATGTAGTCGGGAATCGTCTCCAGCCGAGGCTTCAGCAACAGCCAACGGTCTTTGGCCAAAGCGCAAAAGTGGGGCGAGAGGAACAGTTGCGCAAGGTAATACGTCTCGCGCACATACAACTCCGTATAGGGGCGGAATGAGCCCCAGTCGAAATCCCATACCGGACCGGCCTTAATCACGTCGCCGCGATCCTTGTACATGAAAAAGCTGCGGCCGTTTTTCGGCTCCAGACAGTTGCACACCTCATAGACGAGCCAATAGTCGAAGAACGAAGCAGCATCGAGATAGTTGTCGTAGTCGTGTCTGAGGAGACGGTCGTAGTCACTAAGCGAGGCTTCCATCTCGTTCACGTAGCCTTGAATGTACGAGAACTGCTGGTCGTTGAGGGTCGAGGGGCCTGGCTCCTGAATCATATATGGCATCATATAGGTGTCGGAGTAGAACTTATTCACTTCGTCATATTGCTGGTCGACCTCTAGCAGGTAGCCTCCCGTCAACTCGTTGCCCAGGATGTCGAAAGAACTCATTTCGGCGATGTCGACGCGATTCTTGTCAATCTTGATTTTCTCGGAGAGGAAATAGGTACCCATGTGCTCGCCATTCAGGATGAGTTCTACGCTCTCGCCACGAGGTGTCCAGGCCAGCTCCGTACGCCGTGCCACTTCGAAGCAGACATCGTTGCGCAAAAGTGTGCGGTCCATCCAGTTGGCCAACAAGGTCCATCGCCGGTCCTTGGGCATGCCCAATATCTTTTGCTTCTCGTCAAGTTTTAGCGAGAAAGGTTTCTTCGGATAGCTCCAAGTGGTGTTACCGCGCCCCTTGATGGCCATTGTTCCCTCCATGTCTAAGCTACCATCGGCCCGGCGAACACGTATTTGCGCGCCTTCCATCCAATCGGTCCTACTATCGATGACGGCACTATCGGGTGTTATTATTTCCACGAGGGGGAGACCCGTCCCCTGAATACTGACGCGATAGCGTACCTCTTCGCCGTGAGCGCCCACGACGAGGAGCGTCTGAGCCGTGGTGAAGTCGACCACCGAGCGCCCGCTGGCTATTTCGCGTTGCCCTACGAAGACATGCTCGCCGTTGGTCTCGAACGTGGGGATGAGCGACGAGGCATCGAAGATATAAGGCGTCGTCAGACTGATCTCCTGCCCATTCACGGGGACTACCAAGTCGCGCGCAATGCGTCCGCTGTTCAAGCTTTCCTTGAAGCCAAAGGAGAGCAAGAGGGCTCCGCTGGCTTTCACTTCGAAAGCCGACGACGAGATTTGAGCCACCTGGCCGTGCAAATCGGTGCCCGTGAGCACCAAGGCAACAGCCTCGTCGTAAGACTCGTTCAGGCCGAGGTCTTCAATCCAAGCGCGATACTGCCCTTCGCGCCTGACTCCTTTGTCGTCGTAGACTTGCTCCACGCCTGCCAAGCGGTAGGCCGTTGGGGCCGTGACATAGCTGCTGCGCGTGAGCGTTCCAACGCGATCCAACTCCAACATGAGGCGGTCGGTCTGCAACTCGGACAGGAGCATAGCCGTCGAGGGATTCACGCGGAACTCCACGCTGGCACGTCCCTTCGGGCTGAGCAATAACGGACGCACCGTCAACAGGGCGATGCTGGTGGGAGTCACGTAAGTGTGGGCGAAAGTGTAGGACGTCCCATCGGCCATCGTCAGCACGGTCTGATGCGACCAAGGGTCTTCGACTATCGACTGAATGATCTGGTCGCGACTCGCTGGATAAGGCGTTCTTACCGTGCCTATCACCTCATCGGGCCGCTGCTCGCGATAGCTCTCGATGGCATAATAGCCGTCCTCAGTGACCACTACGCGCAGCGAGACGCCGTCCTCACCACTTGCTCCCTGTTCACCTTGCTCACCCTGCTCACCTTGAATACCTTGTGCCCCTTGAGCCTGGATGTAGTCGCCCTGATTGTCCATCAGCCGAGTGAAGGTCGAGGCATCGTCGTAGGAGACACACCAATAACCCTGCTCATCGACCTGTAGGTAAGGAGTGATGCCATTGGTCCCATCCATGCCATCACGGCCGTCCACTCCATCCTTACCATCAACGCCATCACGACCGTCCTTACCGTCAACGCCATCACGACCGTCCTCACCGTCAACGCCATCACGACCGTCCTTGCCGTCAACGCCATCACGACCATCCTTGCCGTCAACACCGTCACGGCCGTCCTTCCCGTCAACACCATCACGACCATCCTTGCCATCTACGCCGTCACGTCCATTCACCAACTCAATCGCAGACTCATCTGAGAATGTGATTGTCCAACCATCCGTTGACGGTGTCACCCCGCTGATGATGCGTCCTTCGTCATAAGCCTTGCGGAGCGCTGCTACAGCAGCCTCCAACCCGTCGACCCGCTCCTCGAGATTGTCCAATCGCGATTCGACATCACTCAGATCCGTGCAGGCCGCGAGCACCATCATGGTCACAAACAAACATAGAATACGTTTCATTCCATATAGTTTTTCTCGTTTATGGGCGCAAAGGTAAGGAAAAAACGGCAACACCGACACGAACTACGAACGTTTTTCTCGCCTCACGTCAAAAAAAGTTCTTCTAAGTGTCGAAGCGTCGCAAGCGCCGAGCGTTCGTTTTCGTTATCGTTATCGTTAAAAAGTTTTCGATTTCGTTATCGTTATCGTTTTATTTCCTATCTTTGCACCCAGAAATCAATACGAACTCCAATGAATGACCTACATCAAACTACCAGCCGCGTGCTGCTCATCTATACGGGCGGGACAATAGGCATGGGGCGCAATCGCTCTACGGGTGCTTTGGAGCCGCTGGACTTCAACCATCTGATCGCCAGCATGCCCGAGCTCAGCGCCATCCCCGTGGCCATCGACGTGCATCAGTTCCCCGAGCCCATCGACAGCAGTGACATGAGGCCCCAACTATGGGCTCGCATCGTCCAGATTATCGTGGACCACTACGACCGCTACAACGGCTTCGTCATCCTTCACGGCACCGACACGATGGCCTTCACGGCTTCTGCCCTATCATTCATGCTTGAGAACCTGACAAAGCCTGTTATCCTCACGGGCTCTCAGCTGCCCATCAACCAGTTGCGCACTGATGGTCGTGAGAACCTCATCACGAGCATCGAGATAGCTGCAGCCCAGCACCCCGACGGACGCCCCCGCGTGCCCGAAGTTTGCATCTATTTCAGCGGCAAGCTGCTGCGCGGCAATCGCGCCACGAAGATCAACAGCGAGGGCTTCAATGCCTTCGATACGTTCAACCTGCCTCATCTGGCTGACGCGGGCGTGAGCATCGTCTACCACGACGAGTTCATCCTGCATCCCGACTATTCACGTCCGATGAAGCCCCATTTCGCCATGAACACCGGGGTGATAGTCTTCACGCTATTCCCCGGCATCGAAGAGGACACGGTGCGCCACCTGCTGGCCACCCCTCGTCTGCGAGGCATCGTCATGCGCACCTATGGTAGCGGCAATGCACCCCAACAGCCTTGGCTCATGGAGGCCCTCAGCGAAGCCACGGCTCGAGGCATCACCATTATTAACATCACGCAGTGCGCCGCTGGCCCTGTCGAAATGGCCCGCTACAGCGGCGGCTACCTGTTGCAGAACGCAGGTGTCATCAGTGGTTTCGACGGTACCGTAGAATGTGCAGTAGCTAAGCTCATGCATCTCATGGGGCATACCACCGATACCGCCCTCATCCGCGCGCAGATGAGTCGCGCCCTTTGTGGCGAGATAACGGTTGGATAAAGGATTTCCTTTGGCTTTACACATATATACCTTCAGGGCTGAGCGTATATTCGTTCAGGGCTGAGCGTATATACGTATAGGGCTGAGCGTATATTCGTTCAGGGCTGAGCGTATATACGTACAGGGCTGAGCGTATAGTACGTGAAGGGCTGAGCGTATAGTACGTGAAGGGCTGAGCGTATAGTACGCAAAGGGCTGAGCGTATAGTACGTGTAGGGCTGAGCGTATATACGTGAAGGGCTCTTCGTCCGTATGTATTTGTCAATAGGAGCATACCGCCACCAACGGGTTCATGCTGGTGGCGGCTTGATCATCTGCACTGTTATCGTGGCGAAGTGGTAAAAACTCTTCCGCGATGGCTATTCGGTGGAAACAACCATCTCGTTGTTCTTCAGGCGCTCAGTGGTAGCCTGTAGAATGGCTTTGAGTTGGCGTGTCATCGCTTTCTCCTCAGGCAAGGAGCCGACAAGGTTGTGATGCAGGAGACTGTCGCTGCGGTAGCGGAAAAAGCCTGTAGGCTGCTGCCCATCAAACTGCAGGAGGTAGTCGCCTTTGATGAGTTGGGGAATGTTGAAGTTGTTGAACGCCCATGTTGAGTCGGCCGGCGTAGCGAGAAGGTCTTTGCCAAAGGCTACGTAAGGACGGTCGTAACCAAGATAGCCCAAGAGCGTAGGCATAATGTCTAGTTGTTGCGCGATGCCTTCGACACAACCTCGCGGAAGCTCGCCCGTGGGGTCGAAGAAGAGGATGGGAATGCGGAAATGGCCCAACTCGGTTTTATATTCGTCGTGAGTGGTTTTACTGCTGGCATGATCGGCGCAGAGGACAAAGATAGTGTTTTCGTACCACGGCTCTTGACGAGCGGAAGCAAAGAACTGACGCAGAGCGTTGTCGGTGTAACGAATGCACTTATGCAGGGCGTGGATACCCTCGTCTTTGAAGACATCTTTGTACTTATCGGGGACGGCGAAGGGATGGTGAGACGAGAGGGTGAAGACAGCCGTGACGAAAGGCTCCGTCATCTCGGTCATCTTCGTGCAGAAGAACTGAAGGAAGGGTTCGTCCCAAATGCCCCAAGTGCCGTCGAAGTCGGCCTTGCCGCCAAAACGTGTGTCAGCGTAGTACTCATCCCGACCGAAATAGTCGTCGAAACCTGCGGAACGAGCAAAAGAGCGGAAACCCATGGAGTTGTTCTCGGCTCCGTGGAAGAAAGCAGAATGATAGCCCCAATGACGGAGCTCGGTGGCGAGGCTGTTGATGTGGTTGAGCGAATAGGTGGACAACACGAAGGCGTCGTGCATACGCGGTATGGAGGCCAGTACGGCCGGCATAGCGTCGATGCTGGTCCAACCATTACAGAAGGTAGAGCGCCACGTCAGGCTGACCGAGAGGAGCGAGTCGGCAAAAGGCGTGTAGCCGCGGTAGGTGCCGCCGTCGAGGTAGCGATTGCGCGAACCTATAAACTCTTCGGCAAAACTCTCAACAATGAGTACAACGACGTTCTTGCGGCGTTCAACGCGATCGGGACGAGGCATGTGGACAGGCATGTAAAGGCTGTCGAGCTCGGCTTGACGCTCGAAATAGGTGGGCGTCTTGACACCCTTATGCTTGAGTGTCTTGATGATGTTGAAAGGCGTGTTGAGGATGACGTTGGTCTCAATGGGTTGACGGGCGTAACGGAAAGCATCGTTCGGCGTAATCGGACGCGTGGCGGTGCGGAAGAGGGCGCCACGCATGCCACCGATGCAGAGCGCAATAGCGATGAGGAAAATGACAATATCCACGACGAGCGAAGTACGATTGCTCCGAACTTCCGCTTCAACGCCTCGTCCTCGGTACCCCTTCCATAGCAGCGCGATGAGCGCGATAGCCAAGAGAACGAAATACCAATGATGGATGAACTCGACACCAATGATGCCGCCAAGATTGCCTTCGTTCTCGAATTCAGCAAAGACGTTGGCCGTCACGCGCTTCTGCGTGAACGAGAAATAGGCAGAATCCATCAG
>CADCOX010000241.1 GCA_902803195.1 uncultured Bacteroidales bacterium | reverse complement strand
GGGGGGAGGAGGAGTGGGTACGAGAGAATGAGAGGGAGAGAAGGGGAGAAGAACGGTGGGGTAAAGGAGAGAGAAGGCAGGCGACGTTGTTTCGAGATGTCGATATTTCGTTATTTCGTTATTTCGATATTTCGACATTCCGGCATCTCGGCATTTCGAACATCTATTTGTCGCCAATTTATTCTGGATATTTGTTGGGCCTCTTTATGTTTGGATGTGGATGTTTTCAGCTACTCTCTTGTGGGCTGATGAGTGAAATATGCCCCTCGTCAGCAGTTTTTGACACGTATTTGCTCAAAAATGACACGTATTTCATTCGTTTAATGCGCAGAAATGTCTATCTTTGCCGAGGAAATTTTAATTAAAGGCATTTAGATGCTTAATTTTATCTCTGTAAGCACAGATGGACAGACGACATTTCCTTAAGAATCTCGGTTTGATGGGCACAGGTGTTCTGGCCGCAACAAGTCCTTGGCTATCGACGTTCGCCTCAGTCGATGATAGCGCACACGAGCGTTGTCGATTGGGGATGATCGGACCTGGCTCGCGCGGTCGTTTCTTGCTCAGTTTCCTCTCACAGAATCCAAAGTGTGAGATTGTCGCGTTCGCAGACATTTATCAGCCTTCGTTGGACGAGGCACTCAAGATGGTACCTACGGCCAAGACGTATAAGGACTATCGTAAGCTTTTGGAAGACAAAAGCATTGATGGCGTCGTGATAGCCACTCCTTTGAATACGCACTATCAGATAGCGATGGACGCTTTCGATGCAGGTAAACACGTCTATTGCGAAAAAGCCATCGCCTACACGATGGAGCAGACGCTGGCACTCTATCGGCGCCATCAAGAGACGGGTAAGGTGTTCTTTACTGGTCAGCAGCGTTTGTTTGATCCCCGTTACATCAAAGTGATGGAGTTGGTACATCAAGGCCTTTTCGGTGAGGTTGCCGCAGTCCATGCTTATTGGAATCGCAATGGCGACTGGCGTCGTGAGGTGCCGTCGCCGGAGCTGGAGCGCCTGATCAACTGGCGCTTGTACAGCGAGTCGTCGAAAGGTCTGATGACGGAGCTTGCTTGCCACCAGCTACAGGTCGGTACATGGGCACTTGGTATGTTGCCCAGTCGTGTGATGGGCACAGGTGCCATTACCTTCTGGAAAGATGGCCGTGAGGTGTACGACAATGTCCATTGTATTTACGAGTTTGAAAACGGTAAACAGATGACCTATGCTTCAGTCATCAGCAATAAGTTCTATGGTTTGGAGGAACAGATACTGGGCAATAAGGGCACTGTAGAGCCCGAGCGTGGCAAGTTCTATTTTGAAGACTATGGTCCGGCTCCCGCTCCCGCTTTCGTACAGATGCTGATGGAGTGGGAGGATAAGATATGGGGAGCCAATACCTTCGCTGGCAGTAGTTGGGATCCGGAGGTGGCACGCAACAATCCTGGCGAATATATCTTGGGCAAGGCTCCAGATGCAGATGGCACTTCGTTGCTCACCGAAGCCTTCGTAGAAGCTGTCTGCACAGAGAAACAACCCCCGCGTATAGCCGAGGAGGGCTATTATGCTACGCAACTCTGTCTGATTGGTCATGAGGCCATTGTGCAAGGCTCGGCTCTCCCATTCCCCGAGTCGATGAAGATTGACTATGAACCTTATGGCACCCAGAGCCCTCGTTGACGAGTGTGCTGAAGTGCTATTGAATTGATTCTTAACTCATCCCTTTTCACGTTCACTAATCATTTACCTTGATGCCAACTATTCATATTCCCGATCAACGGCTACGCTCTGAACTTATTTCATTGCTCGTTTGCTTCTTGATAGCTAATGCGCTGAACGTATATGCCATCATCCATTACGAGTCGCCAGCCATTGAACTGATTTCGTCCATCCTTTATGTGCTGATGGCGACTGCTGTGTTGTATGCCGTTTGGGTCGTCATACGCTTGCTTGCCTATGGCTTCCTCTATCTTATTGGACGGCGTCCTCGACGTAATAACCGTCAGCGCATCCATCGTCTTTATCGTTTTATCTAACAATCCCTCATAAGATATGACAACCCGCAGATATTTCCTCAAGACTATGGGCGCAGGCGTTGCAGGCCTGGCCCTCGGTGGTGTTCAAAACTTAGGCGCTGCAACCCCTCATCTGATGACCTCTCGCGAGACCGCCAATGCGAAGAAGGACAAGGTGAAAGTAGCCTTCATCGGTATCGGTAATCGCGGCGAACAAGATTTCGATGACTTCCTTCGTACCGATATGGTAGAAGTTGCGGCCCTCTGCGATGTTGACCTTGATGGCAAGCAGTGCCAAAAGGTGCTCAACAAATTCCCAAAGGTGAAACGCTATCGTGACTTCCGCGAACTCTTCGAGAAGGGAGCCGGAGACTTCGAAGCCGTTGTGGCAGCCGTTCCCGACCACATCCATTTCCCCATTGCCATGATGGCTCTTGCCCATGGGAAGCATATCTATCTGGAGAAACCGATGGTGCGAACGTTCCATGAGGCAGAACTGCTGATGCAGATGGCCCGCCGTCATCCCGAGTTGGCCACTCAAGTGGGCAACCAAGGACATTCCGAAGCCAACTATTTCCAGTTCAAGGCATGGCAGGAAGCAGGCATCATCAAAGATGTCACAGCGGTGACCGCACACATGAACAATAGCCGCCGCTGGCATAAGTTCGACCCGAATATGAAGCATCTGCTTGATGCTCAGCCGCTTCCTCAAGGCATGGACTGGGACACTTGGTTGGGTGCTGCGCAGTGGCATGATTACTCAGAGAAATATCATCAGGGTGAGTGGCGTTCTTGGTATGATTTTGGTATGGGAGCTTTGGGTGATTGGGGAGCACATATCCTTGATACCGTTCATGAGTTCCTTGACCTTGGTCTGCCTTATGAGGTGACCCTTTTGAACCAGAAGGCGCACAACGATTTCTTCTTCCCCTATTCCAGCACAATCCTTTTCCGCTTTGGCGCTCGTGGCAATATGCCTCCAGTGGACAT
>CADCOX010000240.1 GCA_902803195.1 uncultured Bacteroidales bacterium | reverse complement strand
CGAAACATCGAAATAACGAAACATCGAAATAACGAAACATCGAAATAACGAAACATCGAAATAACGAAATAACGAATCCCCCTCAACCCCTCATCCCCCCCTCAACCCCGTAATCCCCGCAATATCATTATGCAACTCATTAAAGATCAATCTTTCGGAGGCGAGCGCCCTTTGTTCGCCATCCACGACACACGACTGGAGAATGTAACCATCACCGAGGGCGAGAGCGGCATCAAGTGCTGCCAGCGCCTCGAGGCCGACCGCTGCCGTTTCATCGGCAAATACCCGTGGTGGCATGTCGACGGCTCGCTCATCACCAACTGCTTCTTCGAAGTAGGCTCGCGCTCCGCCATCTGGTATTCCAACGATATGACGATGCGCGATACCGTCATCGATGCGCCTAAGTTCTTCCGCGAGATGCGCGGCCTCACGCTCGAGAACGTACAACTGAATGACGCCGACGAGACGTTCTGGCGCGTCACCGACCTGAAGGTGCGTAACGTCCGTCTCCACGAGGGCACCTATCCCTTCATGTTCTGCGAGAACGTCGATGTCGACGGCCTCCAGAGCGATTCCAAGTACGTCTTCCAGTATGTCAAGAACGCGGTCATCCGCAATGCCCATATCGTCACGAAGGACGCCTTCTGGGAGACCGAGAACGTCACTATCTATGACTCCCACCTCGATGGCGAGTACCTGGGTTGGCACTCCAAGAACCTCCGCCTCGTGCGTTGTCATATCGCAGGCGAGCAGCCCCTCTGCTACATCGACGGCCTCACGCTCGAGGACTGCACCATCGACCCCGCCAGCGACCGTGCCTTCGAGGATAGCAGCAACATCGATGCCTCCATCCGGGGAGCCATCACCGAGATAAAGAACCCCATCAGCGGGCGCATCACGGCCGATGCCGTCGGACGCATCACCATCGACGAGCATATCAAGCAACCCGCCAACTGCCAAATCGTTATCCGACAAGCATAGCCGTAATAATCGATTCATCATTCATCATTCGCCATTCGTCATTCATCATTCAACATTCATCATTCGTCATTCATCATTCATCATTCGTCATTCATCATTCGTCATTCAACTATGAACTACAACTTCGATCAACTTATCCAGCGCCGCGGCACCGACTGCGTCAAGTGGGACGAGGCCGCCGACGGCGAACTGCCCATGTGGGTGGCCGACATGGACTTCGAGACAGCCCCCTGCGTGCGCGAGGCCGTGCAGCGCCGTGCCCAGCATGGCGTTTATGCCTACAACCTCATCCCCGATTCCTTCTACGAGGCCATCACCTGGTGGAATAGCCATCGCCACGGATGGGCGCCGCGTCGCGAGTGGATGCTCTACACCAGTGGCGTCGTACCTGCTTTCTCGGTCATTATCCAGGCTTTGGTCAAGCCCTCCGAGAGCGTGCTCTTCTTCACGCCAGCCTACAACTGCTTCTTCTCCAGCGTCCGCAACAACGGCAGCCGCGCTGTCGAGTTTCCCCTCACATGGGCGCCGGCCGAAGAGTCCTATACCATCGATTTCGAGGCCCTCGAGCAGACCATCTCGCGCGAGCGCCCGCGCCTGTTTCTCTTTTGTAATCCTCACAACCCCAGCGGACGTGTATGGACGCTCGACGAGCTGCAGCGCGTGGCCGTTTTGTGCAAGCGCTACGACATGATCCTGCTCTCCGACGAGATCCACTGCGAGTTCATCGACCCCCAGCTCGGTCGACGCTTCCTGCCTTTCGCGCCCATCGCCGACGAGGCCGGCTGCCGCTGGGTTATCGCCAATGCGCCTAACAAAGCGTTCAACACCGCAGGCCTCATGACGGCTTACGTCATCACGCCTTTCGACGACCTCCGCGAGCGCATCGACCGCACAATCAACATCAACGAGATCTGCGACATCAACTGCTTCAGTTTCGTCGCTCTTCAGGCAGCCTACACGCCCGAGGGCGAGGACTGGCTCAATGCCCTCGTCCGTTACATCTACGATGGCTATCGCTATTTCCGCAGCGAGATGAAAGCGGCTTTCCCCGACCTCCCCATCGCGCCCCTCGAAGGCACCTACTTGGCGTGGATGGACGTCACCTCCTTCCCCCTCACGTCCGACGAGATCTCCGCGCGTCTGCGCGCTGACCAGAAAGTATGGATCAACGGCGGCGAGATGTACGGCCAACAAGGATTCATGCGCATCAACCTTGCCACTCAGCGCGCCCGCCTCGTCGAAGGCACTCGCCGCATCATCGAAGGCCTGCGCGCCTTGTCGCTTTAAAATTTCTATAGCCTCTATAGTTTCTATAGCCTCTATAGCTTCTATAGCCTCTATAGCCTCTATAGCCTCTATAGCTTCTATAGCCTCTATAGCTTCTATAGCCTCTATAGCTTCTATCCCTTCTATCCCCCTCTCCGCGAGCGGGTGCTCTTGTGGATGCAGTAGGTCACAACGCCCCAGATCATGCTCGTCTGTTCGGGCGTGATCGTTAAGGGCTTGAAGGCCTCGTTGTGCGGCAGCAGGCGGACGACGCCTTGCTCGCGCTGCGTCAAGTCCAGCTCCTTGATGGTGAAGCCGCCGTCCACGTAGGCCACTACGACATCGCCGTTCTGCGGCTCCAGCGACCGGTCCACGACCAGCAGGTCGCCCGGCATGAAACCGGCGTCTACCATCGATTCACCTTTCACACGGGCGAAGAACGTTGCCTCGCGGTGGCGGATGAGCGTCTTGTTCAGGTCGATGGCTTCCTCTTCGTAGTCGGTGGCAGGGGAGGGGAAGCCTGCGCGAATGCCTTCGGGGAAGTAGGGCAGCAGCACCTCTTCGCCCACCTCTGTGCTCAGAATCTGGAGTTCGTTCATGGGATAAATGTCTTTTTTGCGCTGCAAAAGTACACAAAAAATGCGGAATCGCGTTCGTCTGCGCAAGAAAAATAGTGGCTTGCGCGCCTTCGCGTCGTAAATTTCACTACCTTTGTCCTCGCTATGCTCTACGCATTGGTCGATTGCGACAATTGTTACGTCTCTTGCGAGCGCGTCTTCAATCCGGGACTCGAAGGCAAGGCGGTCGTGGTTCTCTCGAACAACGACGGCTGCGTCGTAGCCCGCAGTCCCGAGGCCAAGGCGCTGGGCATCCCCGAGGGACTGCCTTTCTTTCAGCTGGCCGAGCGATTCCCCGGACAAGAGATCCACGCGCTCAGCAGCAACTACACCCTCTACGGCGATATGTCGCGCCGCGTGATGAGCATCCTCCGCGACGCCGCCCCCGACATCTACGTCTACAGCATCGACGAGGCCTTCCTCATGCTCGATGAGTCGCCCTATATGCCCGTGGACTATAAGGCCTGGGGCGAAGCTCTCGCCGCCAAGGTGCGTCGCTGGACCGGCATGCCCGTGAGCATCGGCATCGCCCGCACGAAGACCTTGGCCAAGGTGGCCAGCAAGTTCGCCAAGCGCTATCCGGGCTATCGTAAGTGTTGCTTCATTCAGACCGACGAGCAGCGGGAGAAGGCGCTCTCGCTGTTCCCCGTCGCCGACGTCTGGGGCATCGGTCGTCGCCACGCGGCCCGTCTCATGGCGGCGGGCGTCAAGACGGCGCTGGACTTCACGCGTCTGCCTGCCGCATCCGTGCAGAAGTCCATGACCATCACCGGCTTACGCACTTGGATGGAACTGCATGCCCGCGACTGCATCGCCCTGGACCACCTGCCGCGCAAGCAGACCATTTGTACCTCGCGCAGTTTCCCTCGCATGATCGCCACGCCCGAGGCCCTCGCCGTGCCCGTCGCCAGCTTTGCAGCCCGCTGTGCGCAGAAGCTGCGGCAGCAGAAGAGCATGGCGCAGACCGTCACCGTGTTCATGTCCACCAACCCCTTCCGCGAGGAGCTCGACCAGTTCTCTGTCGGTCGCACCATCAGCCTGCCTGCTCCCGCGCAGTCCGACTCCGAGATCATCCGTGCGGCCCATGAGGCGATGGCCGACTGTCTGAAGGCTGCCCGTCGTCGGCTCTCGCTAGACTATGCCGAGCTGCAGAACGAGCCGCAGACCATGGGCCTACGTCCTGCCGACCATCAGTGGAAGCGTGCCGGCGTCATCGTCGGCGGCATCCTCCCCGAGACCGAGCTGCAGACCTCTTTCCTCGACATCCCGCCCGTCCTGAAGCAGAAGCTCCAGCGCCTCTCGGCCGTGGCTGACCGCATCAACGCCCGCCTCGGCGACGAATCCATACAGGTGGCTGCCGCCCTCCGCACCGCCGACCCCGCCACCGGCAAGGCCCTCACCTTCCGCAACAGCATCCTTCACGACCGCCGCTCACCCTTCTACACCACCGACATCCGCGACATCATCGGCGTAGAATAGATTCGGGCCTCGTCAGGAAAGGTAGCCCCCCCGATCCTTTACGTAAATGGTCAATGGTAAATGGTCAATGCTAAGTGATTAAATGTTTAATTGTCTCCTCTACCCGCACATGTTGTCCGTATCCAGCGGGTCGCTTTCGAACCCCTCATGCTTCCCTCTTACAGCGAAGACGTCCAGGTCGTTGATGTCGCCTACGCCTTG
>CADCOX010000239.1 GCA_902803195.1 uncultured Bacteroidales bacterium | reverse complement strand
GTGAGGCTGATCCAGCAGTCCTCCTCCACCCAATAGAACTTCTTGGTGAAGAGATTCACGTCGAAGACGCGCTTTGTGCGGCGCTTAGAGTGCGACACGTTGTTGCCGTGCATCGCTCTTTTTCCGGTGATTTGACAAATCTTAGACATTTCTAATCGTTCCTTTTTTGTAACTTCCAAGTAATTACTTCTTCCAAACAGGGCGCAAAGGTAATGCTTTTTTCTGAATGCACAAAGTTTTTCACCTTTTTTTTCATTCTTCGGCCGTCGGGAAGTCCTTTTTTAGCCTCTCAAGGAGCATTTGGAGGGCAGTTAGGGAGGCTCTGACGACGTTTTCGTCGCGTCCGTCATCGCCCGTGAGCTCACGCACATCGATACAGTCTGACGAGCCCACAGCCACATAAATGGTACCGACCGCTGCTTCAGGGCCACCGCCAGGACCAGCATAGCCCGTGACTGCCACTGCATAGTCAGTCTGGAGGCGTTCGAGGGCACCTGAGACCATCGCACGAGCCACTTCTTCGCTGACGGCACCCTTCTCTGCCAGCAGTTCCTCACTAACACCTAACAGTTGAGTTTTCAGCTCGTTGACATAAGGGACTACGCCACCTCGGAAATAAGTGCTGGCACCGGGCAGAGCAGCGATAGCAGCTGCAACAAGGCCTGCCGTACAGCTCTCGGCAGTCGAGAGTGTTTTCTCAGCACGCCACAGGTATTCGCTAATCTCGCGTGAAATGACTTTTACTTGTACGTTCATCGCTTATATTTATGTTAATGATTCAACGATTTAATGATTTCATTTCCATTTACAACGCCACACGACTATATGCTGGGGCCTCCATCGGGCAGAACTCCTTGTCGGCATACTTGAATGCGCCAGTGATAGCAATCATGGCGGCATTATCGGTCGTATAGCTGAACTTGGGGATGTAAATCTTCCATCCATAGCGACGAGCATGGTCCTTGAAAGCCTCGCGGAGGCCTGTGTTGGCGCTGACACCGCCAGCCACAGCCACATGCTTGATTTTCAAATCCTTTGCTGCGCGGCGCAACTTGTTCATGAGGATGTCCACAACGGTTTTCTCCAACGATGCCGCAAGGTCTTCCTTGTGGTGTTCGATGAAGTCGGGATCGTCCTTCAACCAGTCGCGCAGGTTGTAGAGGAACGACGTCTTCAGACCGCTGAAGCTATAATCGTAACCTGGAATTGCGGGCTTCGAGAAGTGGTAAGCCTCGGGGTTGCCTTGACGGGCCAGACGGTCGATGATGGGCCCTCCGGGATAGCCTAAACCCATCACCTTCGAACACTTGTCAATGGCCTCACCAGCAGCATCGTCGATGGTCTGCCCGATGATTTGCATATCGTTGTACGCTTTGACCAACACTATCTGTGAATTGCCGCCACTGACCAGCAGGCAGAGGAAGGGGAAAGGAGGAGCCGACGCATCGTCTGCACTCTCTTTGATGAAATGCGCCAGCACGTGCCCTTGCAGATGGTTGACATCTATCATCGGGATACCCAATGAGGCAGCCAGCCCTTTAGCAAAGCTTACGCCGACGAGCAACGACCCCATCAGCCCAGGACCACGCGTGAAAGCGATGGCAGAGAGTTCTTCTTTCTTCACGCCTGCCCGTTTCAACGCTTGGTCCACAACGGGTACTATATTCTGTTGATGCGCGCGCGAGGCCAGTTCAGGTACAACACCACCATAGGCCTCATGCACAGCCTGTGATGCCGTCACATTCGACAGCAGAACGCCATCACGGATGACAGCTGCAGAGGTGTCATCGCAGGAGGATTCGATGCCGAGAATTACAGACTCAACCCCTGCTCCCCTCTCTTTCAAAGAGGGGGAAGATTGGTACGAGGTTGTGTCATTGACCGTATTCATATATAATCTTTATCTTTAAGCCGTTAAGCCTTTAAATGTTAAACCGTTAAATCCTATCATTTAAACTAGTAATCCAATTAGCCATAAAACCTTTAAACATCATTCCTTTGAAAGGCCGCCCCTCTTTGCAAGAGAGGGAGTCGGGAGGGTGAGTCATTAATGCGTCAGCACTTCCACCCCATGCTCGGTCATGACGAACGTGTGCTCCCATTGTGCACTAGGCATCTCGTCCTCGGTGACGATGGTCCATCCGTCATCTTCGTCGCAAAACACCTGCCATGTGCCCATGTTGATCATCGGCTCAATCGTGAACACCATTCCGGGCACCAGCAACATGCCTGTTCCTTTGTGCCCATAGTGGTCGACATCAGGTTCTTCGTGAAACTCTAGGCCTACGCCGTGTCCTGCGAGGTCGCGCACGACCGAGAAACCATTTTTGTGGGCATGCTTCTGGATAGCGTTGCCGATATCGCCTACGTAGACATAGGGTTTGGAGCAAACTTCCTCTCCAATCTTCAGACATTCCCAAGCGACGTCAACCAGTTTCTGGCGCTTGGCATCAGTCTTGCCGCCTACGATGTACATTCGCGATGCGTCAGCAAAATAGCCGTCGAGGATAGTGGTGCAGTCTACGTTGATGATATCGCCGTCCTCCAGCACCTCCCAGTCGTTAGGGATACCGTGACAGACGACCTCGTTGATGCTCGTGCAGCATGAACGCGGAAAGCCCTCGTAACCCAGACAAGCCGAAGTAGCGCCATGAGCCGCTGTGTACTCCGCCACCATATCGTCAATCTCCTGAGTGCACATCCCAGCATGAATCTTGTCCGTGAGCATATCAAGAATGCCCGAATTGACAACGCCTGCACGGCGAATGCCCTCAATTTGTTCGGGCGTCTTGATCAGATTACGCGTAGGAACCAGCTTGCCACGCTCCTGCGCAGCAAGTATGATGCGGTCCATTTCGGTCAGTTCCTGACCCTTAATGATGGACCATCTATTTTTCTTTTTTCCGTTCATGGCCGCAAAGGTACGGAATTATATGAAAAGTGGAAAAGGAAAAGTGAAAAATCATCTCAAAGCACGAATTAATGGATGAAAAATGAAGAATGAAAAGTGAAAAGTGCGTAATTGTTCTATCATTCCTCCCCTATTTCACGAGCTACTGAATAATAGAATTATTTGACTACAGAAGGAGTCGCCACAAGACTACAAATGTTCAAGATGCAACAGAGAATGAAGCTAAACTAGCTCTCGGACTTAAGGAGAGACAGAGTGGTCTGATCTACGTCTCTGCCGCAAAAGAACAACGGCAGCTAAACATTATAGCTGCCGTTGATTTCGCATTATAGGTATAACTACCAGAACGCTTTCGAAAGCAAAAGGCTATTTACTTCATAACCTTCTTTCCATTCATGATGTATATACCCTTGGGTAGAGTCCTTTGTTCTATAAAAAGTAGCATTCGTGGCCTTGCTGCCAACAATCGGGTGTACGGTGATAGCCCTATTTCTCTACGAGGGTTGAATGCCTGATCATCTACGTCGGCTGCTCATCCAAAGACCAACGAAAGTGAGGGCACCGTTGAGCAGGAGAAGTTCGTAGCTGAAATGGTAATGCCAATAGGTGGAAGAGAGGACGGAGAGGATGTAACAAATGAGGGGGGCAGCTATGCAAATAAAAGGTACGGCACAGGGTGCAGGTTTCACGCGATCAGAGACGAATAATCCGAAAGCGTAGAGTCCGAGTAGAGGCCCATAGGTGTAGGAAGCTATGGTGTAGACAGCGTCGATAACACTTGTGTTGTTCAGTGCTTTAATAACCAAGATTACAAGTAGTACTACAACACTCACAACGACATGCATGCGCCGCCGCAGACGCTCATCGGCAGGGCGGTTGAAGAGGTCTACGCACACGCTCGTCGTGAGGGCGGTCAACGCACTATCGGCACTCGAGAAAGCTGCTGAGGTAATGCCCAAAGCGAAGAACAGCAACGCCGAACTGCCCAGATAGCCGCCGGCACACAAGGTCGGCAGCACCTCATCGCCCGACGCAGGCAAGCTAATCCCGTTGTGTGCAGCAAAAAGGTACATCAGCACGCCAAGCCCCAGGAAAAGGATGTTAACAGGCAAATAGAGTAGACCGTTCACGAGCATATTCTTCTGCGACTCGTGCAGCGTGCGGCACGTCAGGTTCTTCTGCATCATATCCTGGTCCAAACCCGTCATCACAACCACGATGAAAGCACCGCTTAGGAACTGCTTCCAAAAATACTGTCGCGACGTCCAGTCATCGAAGACAAACACACGACTCATCTCGCTCTGGTTCACAGCCTTATACGCCTCGCCTATCCCCCACCCTTCGGCCGAGAGAATGGACGACACGATCAGCAACAATGCCAGCAGGAGAACGACGGTCTGCAGGCAGTCAGTCCAGACGATGGTGCCAATGCCTCCGCGTCGTGTGTACAGCCAGATGAGCGACAGCACGACGAAAGCAGTTGCCCAGAACGGGAAGCCCATCGCATCGAAAGCTACGCGCTGAAGGATAAGACAGACAAGATACAGACGCACAGCAGCACCCGTCAACTTCGACAGTAGGAAGAACAACGATCCCGTCCGATAAGCCGTCAGCGAGAAACGTTCATTCAGATAAGTGTAAATAGACGTCAACCCGAGTCGGTAGTAGACAGGCAACAGCACAAAGGCCACCAGCATATAGCCTGGGACGAAACCAAGACACATCTGCAGGTAGGTCATCCCCGACGCTCGCACCATTCCTGGCACGCTCACGAACGTGACACCGCTCAGACTGGCGCCCAACATACCAAAGGCGACGGCCCACCAGGGTGACCGTCGCTCTGCTCGGTAGAAAGTGTCGTTAGTCGCGCGGCGTGCTGTCGCCCATGAGATGACGAACAAAAGACCGAAATAAACCGCAGCTACCAGTAGGAACAATGCGGGCATTGGTGATGAGTGCGATTAGAGCACCGAGAGGCCAGCTGTGTCCTCGTCCTCCTCGTCTTTCACGTCAGCTTCAGGAGCATAAGTCGAGTAGAACGTCTCATCGTCCTCCGAAGGCTGGGGCTCCTCCTCCTCTTCCTCATCCTCGTCAACCTCGCGATCGTCGAGATCCTCGTCATCGTCGTCGTTGTGGATGCGGTTGCCATCCTCGTCATACTCGGGCTCGAGCACCATACGCAGCTTCGTAGCAGGAGCTTTCTTCTTGGCAAAGATGGCTTCAATCCAAGTGCCTTTTGCCACTTCAAGGACCTCAAAGCCGTCTGCCAACTTGCGCTCGAGCGTACCGCCGGCAACATGCAGACGCGAGGCCGGGAGTGTCGTCGTGCTGATCTCGAAGCCGCTCTCGATGATGTCCTTGACCGACAAGGGTATGCTGTCCCAACCGCCGCCGAAGTTGCGGTCAATCAGTTCCAGGAGTGTGGCCGTCGTGATGTGGCGGATGTTCTCATAGCTGAGGTCGGTCAGGCGTGAGATATTGCGCTTGCGGATGGCCACGCAACCCTTGCGCAAGTCTGTGCGGGCGAACGTCGTCCACTCGTCTGTCGTGTACTTAGCCGCCTCACGCTCGTCGCCGTTGTCGAAGTGCACCACTTCATAAGCCAGGCGAATCGTGTTCAACAGCTTTTCCTCATAAGGTGGGAAACCATCCTCGATTGCTTCCTTTTCCCACAGTTCAGCGATCTCGTCGGGCTCAACGTTCCAGATATTATTAGCGTTCAGATCCAAGATTGACGCCAATGCGTTTTCGTTATTCTTTGACATGCGTTCTGTATATATATAATAAGGTATAAATCGTTGCCTTGTCCATTGTGGGCGCAAAGATAGTCCTAAAGTAAGAGAGTTGCAAATTTTTCAGTAAAAAAAATAGCTTGCCAGAGATTCAGCAAGCCATTTCTGCAGATTTTTCGTGGAGCATGCGAGACTCGAACTCGCCACCTCTTGACTGCCAGTCAAACGCTCTAGCCAGATGAGCTAATGCCCCGTTTCTTTCAAAACCGCTGCAAAGGTAGTGCTTTTTTACGAAGTGACAAATTTTTTTCGTCTTTTTTTTATTCTATGTCTGCAAAAACACTTATCTTTGCAGTCAGAAACCAACACATGAGGACTTTCGCGTCTTTCATCGCGCGTTTCAGAACGAAAAGAAACATTCACGCAAAAACTATAGACTATGAGTTTGATCACATGCCCCGAATGTGGACAACAAGTCTCATCGAAGGCACCCACTTGCCCGCATTGCGGCGTTCGCATCGAAGCGAACATCAAACGTTGCCCCGTCTGCAACAGCTTTGTACTCATGGACGCCGAGCAGTGCCCCCACTGCCACACGAAGTTCGTGGTCAACGACGCTAAGCACGATGATGCCGAGGAGACCTTCGTCGACCATCATCACACCTCTGCTCAGGACACAGCTACCGCCGAGACGGCCTACGCCAACAACAATGACAACTACGAGCACGACGACAATCTCCACAACACGCCCAGCAAGAAGGATGCGCCCTGGTACCTGCTCCTGCTCGCCATCATCATCATCGGCGTAGCGGGCTACTTCTATTGGGACAGCTATCAAGACAAGATTGCCAGCGAGGAGAAAGCTTATGCGATGCTGCAGGATTGCAACGACCCGCTCAACTTCGAGGATTTCATCGCACGCTTCCCCAACAGCAAGTACGTCTCCGACGTTCGCGAGCGCCTCAAAAACCTGCAACAGGAAGACGCGCTGTGGGCACAGGCCTGCAAATCGCTCGACATCACGGCTTTGCAGAACTACATCGACACCCATCCCACTTCGCCCCACAAGAAGGAGGCGCTCTTCAAGATTGACTCCATCGAATGGCGACAGGCAGAGCAGCAAGGTTCTTCGGCCGCCTTCAATGCCTACATCGAGCGCCACGAGAACGGCACTTACATCACCGAAGCTTACAACGCCCTCGAGAGAGCTAAGGCTCGTGAGGAACGTGCACGCCGCGACTCCATCGCCGCCCTGCAGCGCGATACCCTTCAAGCCCAAGCCGCAGCTGCTGCAGCCGAGAGCGCTTCAACCGAAACGCCCGCCGTCCAGCAGCCTGCTATCCCAGCCGAGTAAGCGAAAGAGAGGGATTAAGAGGGATTACCGCCTCACCAGTTGCACCACGTTCTCCACGTGCTGCGTGTGAGGGAACATATCTACCGGTTGTATACGCGTGACCTTGTAGTCTGTGTCCAGCAGAGCGAGGTCACGCGCTTGTGTTGCAGGATTACAACTCACGTAGACGATACGTTCAGGAGCAGCCTCCAGGATGACCTTGATCACATCAGCATGCATGCCTGCGCGGGGAGGGTCGGTGATGATAATGTCGGGGCGACCGAGCTTGCGAACGAACTCCTCCGTGAGGATGTCCTTCATATCGCCAGCATAGAACTTCGTGTTCGTGATGCCGTTGATCTCGCTGTTCACCTTAGCGTCTTCGATAGCCTCGGGCACATACTCGATACCAATTACCTCACGCGCCTCGCGAGCCACGAAATTCGCTATCGTCCCCGTTCCTGTATAGAGGTCATAGATTAGAAGACCCTCTCCCTGCTCCCCCGTCAGGGGGAGAGCCTCACTACGTTCGTTAGCTTCGCGCAGCCCCTCCCCTCCTTGACGGGAGGGGTCAGGGGTGGGACTTAACGCGAACTCCCTCGCCACCTTATACAACTCGTATGCCTGTTCGGTGTTGGTCTGATAGAAACTCTTCGCTCCTACCTTGAAGCGTAAGCCTTCCATTTCCAAGTAGATATGGTCTTCGCCTGAGAACACCTCAACGGGCAGGTCGCCGAACGTATCGTTGTACTTCTGGTTGTTCACGTAGAGCAGCGACGATATCTCGGGGAAGCGCTCATGCAGGAACGCGAGCAATTCGTTCGCCTGCTGATGCTCCTCGTCCGTTGCCATACAGAACTGAATCAGCAGCATCAGCTGGCCTGTGTTCGAGAGGCGGATCATCATGCCGCGCAGCAGTCCTGTGTGCTCGCGAGCATCGAAGAACGTGAGGCCGTGCTCGTAGGCATAGTCACGGATAGCCAGGCGCAGGCGGTCGTTCACGGGGCCCATCAGATGGCACTCCTCGATGGGCAGAATCTTGTCGAACGTGCCGTTGGCGTGATAACCCACGCTCTCCTGCCGCTCAAACTGCTCGCCGCTCGCTATCTGCTCCTTCGTCAGCCAACGACGGTTGGCGAAGCCGAACTCCAGTTTGTTCCTGTATTCCTGTGTCTTGCGCGACCCTAAGATAGGAGTGCACGCAGGCAGCTCCACCTTCCCGATGCGCGACAGCGCGTCCATCACCTGCTGCTGCTTGGCTTTCAACTGCAACTCGTAAGGCAGCATCTGCCATTTGCAACCGCCACAGACGCCGAAGTGAGGACACATCGGAGCGATGCGGTCGGCCGAGGGCTTCACCATCCTCACCACCTCAGCCTCAGCATACGAGTGCTTCTTCTTCGTCAACTGAATGTCCACAACGTCGCCGGGAATGACGAACGGCACAAACACCACCATATCGTTCACCCTCGTCAGGGACTTGCCTTCAGCGGCAACAGCCTCTATCGTCACGCCCTCCAACAAGGGCAACTGCTTGCGTTTTCTTGCCATAATCCTTGATTTTGGGCGCAAAGATAGCGATTATTTATCGAATAATCCCTCTTTTCCTCACCATTTTACTACCCTACCCCAAAAATCGCTTCCTCTCAGCACAGCCCACCGCGCTTCAGGCAGCCAAGTCACAACAATCCTAAAGTATTTCATATTAAAGGTTTACAAATTCTCTCCCTCCATCGCGAGCACAATGATTCAACTCCGTTACGACAATTGCTACAATACATTTTGCGTCCTCCACTCGCCGCCGCCAGTCTCCATTCACATAGAGAGTAGATGATTCAAGTTTCTCAGTGATGGAAGTTAAAGAAGTTCTTGAAGTATCAAGCAAGGGAGGCTTGCGAAAGTTGAGAGTAGATGATTATTGAAAAGCCCCCTTTGGTCAAGAAATCAAACTTTTCGCTGCTAATATGATGATTATTTCGATGCGTAAGCGGGAAAAACTGAATTATTTGTTGTACTTTTGCGGCGCAAGAGCTGATTATGGCAAGAAAAGTCGCACGACGATGAAAGATTTTGTGGCCATAGATTTTGAGACCGCCAATGGCGAGCCGAGCAGCGTGTGTTCGGTGGGAATTGTCATTGTGCAACATGGGCAGGTGGCCGATCGCTATTATAGCCTCATCCATCCCGAGCCGGACTACTACAGCTGGTTCTGCCAACGTGTGCATGGGATAAGCGCGACCGACACGGACTGCGCTCCCGTCTTCCCTACTGTTTGGGCTGAAGTGGAAGAGCGCATCAGGCGTGTGTTCACGTCTGAACTGCTGCCTTTCTGCGAGCCTCCATCTGTGCCGTTAGTGGCTCACAACGCGCGCTTCGACGAGGGTTGCCTGCGCGCTGTCTTCAAGACGTATCAGATGGACTATCCCGACTACCACTTCATGGATACGTTGCGCGCTTCACGGCGCCACTTCGGGCATTCGCTGCCGAACCATCAGCTGCAGACGGTGGCGGCGGTCTGCGGCTACGACCTTACCCATCATCATCATGCACTTGCTGACGCAGAGGCTTGCGCCGCTATCGCGATGAGGATTCTTTAAATTCTCTAGCAACGTTAACGCGGATGCGCTTCGAGCAGCGCTCGGCCCTACGGGTGGCTTGAAGACGAAACTGAGCGTTTCGGCTGGAGAGACGCTTGACCCTTCAAGAAAGCCAAACAAAACCCTTAGACTGAATCTCATCGTCCTTGCGTGAGCAGGAGGCGGTACTCGACAGGGGTCATGCCTACGGCATCCTGTACGCGGCGCTGGAGGGTGCGGACGTTGCCGATGCCTGACTCTTCGGCTACGGCGGCTATGTTCCAGTTGGGCTTCTCATAGAGCAGGCGGAGGGCTCGCAAGAGACGGAGGTTGTCGATATAGGCGTCGGCCGTGCGATAGAGGGTCTGATGGCGGAAGAGACGTGCCAGACGAGCCTGACTCACGCCAAGCAGTTCGGCCAAAGCGGCTCCGTCGAAATCGGTGCGAACATAAGGGAGCTCCTGCTCTACCCGCAGTTCGATGAGCGCCATCAGCTGAGCATCGTCCTGCAAGTCGGCATTGCGCTGACGCTCGACATTCCCTTCGAGCAACTCACGCGCCACCGCGACGCGACGACGCAACTCGATGTCCTCCTCCAGGCGTTCAGAGAGGTCTAGGTTACGGCCGATGAGGCGGATGAGTTCGTTCTTTAATCTTTCGTTCTCCTGCTTCAAGCTTTCATTCTCGGCTTGCAGTTTGGCGAATTCTTCTTTCGTTGCCATATCGTAGTAGGTCATTAAGTTCCCGAAGCACGCGCTCAGGTTTCTGGCTGCAAAGTTAGCAATATTTCGTTTCGGTTGTGCAAATAAAGCGAAAAAAGTGATGCGAGGAAGGATAAAAAGGAATCCACCACATAGCTTTTAAGGTTGTTTAACCGTGCTTCGAGTGGCAAACGGCGGCGATTGCACTTCGCGTGCATCAGCCTCTGCCACATCCCAAGACTACTCTCCCTCAAACACGCGCAAGTAGTCAACGTACATGTCCGAGACGTTCCCGTAGCGTTCGAGGTCGATAGGCCATCCGCTGGCGCCTCCGATGGCATAGTTCAGAAGGACGACATGACTGTGCTCCATCGAAATGCTGTTGGTGGGATGACGCCACACCTCGACATCATCCAGATAATACGTCGTCCATTGGCGGTCAACGCGCAGACCGTAGGTGTGGAAGGTTTGACTCCACGAAGTCGGCACGCGTTTGTCGGTCATCTCGATGAGCTTTCCGGGATGTGGTAGCGGCTTGCCTGAAGCATCGTTTTGCTGCCAGAAGTGTGCCGTTGTCCAATAGCCTGTGCTATTGGGATTGCCATCGCCCCAACCGCCATAGGCTTCGATGACGTCCAGTTCATCGCCAATGCCCTGATGGATGTTCGTGACGGTCCAGAATGCGGGCCAAGTGCCTGGTGCCGAGTGGGCCATCAACCGACATTCCATGTAGAACGGAGGGCGAGCCCGATAGCCCTTTCCGTCCATATCGACGGTTGCCAAGAGTCCCGTACTGCCGCGTGTTCCTTCGGGCTTACGAGCGCGAACGATGAGATAAGTGTCGCGCTGGGCGAACGGATTCGACGCTCCCTCGGGGTCAGCGAAAGGCCATCCGCTGAAGTCGCCGAACGTCGGTTTGTGGACATTGTAGCGCGTACCACGCCCATCGCGCGAGACGGAGAGCGGAGCGTCGAAGTCGTCGCTGAACGCCAACCGCATCCCCTGCGCTGCCGCAGGTATGGTGTCGGGGATGCCAGCCTGTGCAGATCGTCCTCCAGTGTTGTAGAGCTGCAACTCATAGAGGTCGCGCTCGCCTGCATCGGTCATTCCCTCAATCTGAACCGTCAGCGGTCCGTGAGGCAGTCGGCGCGCATCGAGCACAAATTGTCCACGTCCACCAGCATCCAAGCGGAAACGCCGAGGCAGCAAGTTGATAGCTGAAGCGCGATGACTATTCAAAGCCTTAGCGTGAAGGCTCCGCGCACCGCCGGCCTGCACATAACAGCTGGCTGACAGTTGTGTCATACCCGGGGCTTCAAGGCGCACCACAGTGCGGCCTTTCACATCAGAGCAGGGAGCAGGCTCCGTCACGCGGATGCGTTGGACCCAGCGTGCAGCGTGCTCCTCGCCACATAGCGATTGAGCACCCGTCAGAAGCAACGCGAGCAGAAGCTGTAGGAGGTTCTTTTTCATCACATACTCATTTTGCGCTACAAAGGTAGATAATTATTCTCATTCGCCGGGAAAAAACAAGGAAAAAAAACGATGAGGACGCAGACATGACTCATCGGAAGCGTGAAGTGTCCACAGCTTCGTGTTTCTTCTCCTTATAGCCTCCGAACTTGTAGGTGACGGTGAAGCCGAGAGAACGGAAGCAGGAGTAACGGTTGATGACATACTGAGGTGTGGCAACCGAATTGCTGCCAGCACCCACAGAAGGAGTGTAATCCATTCGTGGCGAGATGCCTGCTGTTCGGAAGAGGTCGCCCGTGAAAACAATCAGGCGTAGGCGATCGTTCAGGAGGGAATAGCGAAGCTTAAGGTCAAGATTGCCTGATGCGGGCAGATCATACAAGCCCTGTATGCCAGTCGTTCGGACGAAGCCATTGACGACGAGCTGCAGACGGGGCAGACGGGGAAGCGTGACCGTAGCATTGAGAATGCCGAAGAGGGCAAGTTTATGGCGACGGATGGTAGCAGCATCGTCAATGAAATAATCGTCAATACGAATCTGGTCGCGCATACCAATAGCCGTGACTCGGGCATCGAGCCAACGACCGACTTTGAAGGGTGCAGAGAGACGGAGGTTCAACTGCTGGAGATAACGGAAGTTGACATTTCGATAGATCTCGACCAATCGAAGGGGCGATTGATAGAGGAGCTGAACGAAATAGTCGTCGGTGTAAGCATAATTGAGGGAGAAGATATACTTGTTACGGAGAATGTACTGTAGCGATGCCGAGTACTCGCGGCTGGGACGAAGATCGGGCGTGCCCTGAATCTCAGAATAGCGTCCCATGTAGGAGGTAGTCTTCTGGAGCGCCCAGTAGCCGGGATAGACTTTATCGGAGTTGATGCTCAACTGAATCGTGTGACCATCGGCTGGCAAGAAGGTAAGATTCAGCACGGGATAGAAGTCCCAACGGCAGCGCTCGGGCGTGGAATAGTACTCGGCAGCAAGTGAGGCGCTTGCCATGAGACGCGCAGAAAAGGTATGGGCGAGCGAGGCATAGAGATTGAGGGTGCGCTCACGGCGTAAAGAGGAGAGGGAGGATGGAAGGGTTGCGGAGGTAGCGGAGCCACTGCCTACGCTAAGGAGAGGAGAGAAATCCTGATAGCTGTGATCGCGGCTGTGGGTAAGGAAGATGCCGTAGTTGAGAGTCCAAGAGTGAGGCAAGGCGTGCTCTTGGTCGAGGTGGATGCGGTAGCGAGTAATGCGCTGACGACTGTCGGTGATCAGGTCCAACCGCTCTCCGAGGAGGTCGCTGCTGAGGGTTTCATTCTTGGGCGAGACATAGTTGGTCAGTTCACCTGTTGCAGTTAGGCCGAAGGGCAGGCGGTAGTCTATGCGCAAGTCGTGGAGAGAGGGACGATGGTTGATCTGCGAGGTAGAGGACTCTGAGCCTGTGGTGAGATTGCGGGCATGAGACGTTGTGAACGTAGAATAGTAGGTGGCAGAGAGGCGGTGCTTCTTGCCGAAGTCATGGTCAAAGCCAAGGCGAAACTGATGTTCGTAGCGGCGCCCTTCGGCTATCAGATGCATGGAAAGGGGGATGACGGTAGTCAACGTACCGCGCTGGATAGCGCTGGAACTATTGCTGCGCCCTAAACTCAAGGATATCTCGTCGTCGGCAAGAAGATCAAGGAGTGTGTGGCGTGCTTCCTTGTCAGTAGTGGAATAGGAGCGACCATGAGCGTGCTGGTAAAGGAAATCGAGACAGGAGCGATTGTGCTGCCAGAGGATATTGGCACGCTGTACGTAGTCGTCGAAATGGCGATGACGATACTGAGCCAACGCTTCGCCCTGCAAGGTCCGATTGCCCTCGGCACAACGGAGATGCAGGTTGATGGCAGCGCCACGGATGCCATACTGCGGTGGAGCCGACAGCATGACCTCGGCATCCTTCAGTCGGCCGACGGGCATAGCCTTCAACAGCGATGCCAGTTGATCGGCAGTCAGCGACTGCGGCTTATCATCGATGATGACGGTAACCGCCCGACCGCCAAGGGTCAACGACTCGCCTTGCTCGGTGACGCCAGGCAGGTACTTCAGCGCCTCGAAGACATTGTCGACCGCTCGGTTCTCCACCAGTCGTGGCAAGTCGTAGACAAGCTTACCTGCCTCGGCACGGACCAGTGGGCGCTCGCCTTCGACCATCAGTTCGGGCATCTGAGTCAAGAGAGAATCGAGGCGGAGGCTGTCGGCCTCCACCTCGGTCTGTGCGCTGGCTGTCGCAGCCATGCACAGGAGTGTAATTAAAAAGAGTATTTGCTTCATCGTTCTGTTGTTTTTTGTGATTTCGGCGGCAAAGGTACGTCGATATGCTGAGCCTGACAAGACCGTGCGCCTTACCAAGTCTTAACAAAAGTCTTATTTAGTCTTAACACCTCTTGCGCGTGTACCTTATTATTTATACCTTTGCGGCCGATATGAAACTACCCTCAACATACATGGCCGCTCTGGTCATCGCATCCCTTGTGGCTGTCTTCGGCTATCAGGTGTATTGGCTCACGCGTCTCTACGGCACAATGCGCGAGCAGATGGAGGTGAACATCACCGAAGCCCTGCATACCGCCGACTACGATGAGATGATGTGGCGTGTGGACAGCCTGCGCCGAATAGGTAACATCCACGGCAACATCGACGTCAGCGCCGGCTACGATCTGGAGAATCGTCTCGGCATCGTGCACAGCAGCACAGAGGTTCAGGACTCCGACCGCCAGAAGAAACGTGCCAGCCTCTATGTCATCAACAACTACTCCACGCCTGGCAAGTACACCTACGACGATGAGCAAAAACGTGGAACATGGGAACCGTGGCAAGGCCGCTGGAGAAGCGCTGATTCGAACGTCGTGGAGGGAGACCGCGAGGACGAGGAACCGCTGCACGAACGTCCTGCACCTCGCAAGCTGGCCATCTACCTCCAACAGGGCTTTCATGCCGCCGTCGACGTCCTGAGCCAACCCAACTTCCTGCGTATGGACTCGCTGCTGACGGCGAAGCTGCAGACGCTGGGCGTGCACGAGCCGCATCGACTGCTGGTGCTGAAACGAGGCGAACTGGTCACTTTCATCGAAGGTGCTGACCCCGACTCCCTCTTGCGAGTCTTGGGACCTGAGCTCTATCGTCAGGTGCTCGACACGATGAAAAATGTCCGGCGCGAAGCAATGACCGACACGCTGGCCTCTGCCGTGACTGGCAACTTCAATGCCTCAAAACCCTTGCAGGAGCTGTATATGGAGTTCGATGCCTCCTCGCTGACCAGCTACTGCCTGCAGTTGCCCCCGCTGCAAAGCATCGTGTTGCGTCAGATGGCTGGCATCCTGACCATGTCGCTCATCATCCTCGTGCTGCTCTGCTTCTCGTTCTACTATATCATCCGCGTGTTGCTACGCCAACGGACGTTGGAGGAGATGAAGACCGATTTCACCAACAACATCACCCACGAACTGAAGACGCCTATTGCCGTAGCCTACGCCGCCAACGATGCCTTGCTGAACTTCGGCCGAGATGTAGACCCCGAACAACGCCGTCACTACCTCAGCATCTGCCAGCAACAGTTGACCCAGCTCTCCGGATTAGTGGAGCAGATATTGGCACTCTCCATGGAGCGACGCAGCAACTTCATCCTCCAACGGGAGGAAGTGGTATTGACAGCGCTGCTGACGCCCCTGTTGGAGCAACAGCGACTGAAAGCCGGCAAGCCCGTTCGATTCAGCATCGACATCGATCCCAGAGATTTGACGGTCTATGCCGACCGAACGCATCTGTCTGGTATCCTGTCCAACCTGATTGACAATGCCGTGAAATACAGCGAAGACAAGGCTGACATTAGTATCACATGCCGGACGACCGATGATGGCCAGTCAACAGAAATCATTGTCGCAGACCATGGCATTGGCATCCCCGAACGTGCGTTGCCTCACATCTTCGACCGCTTCTATCGGGTGCCCAAAGGTAATCGGCATGATGTCAAAGGCTATGGCCTGGGACTCTACTACGTCAAGACTATGGTGGACCGACATGGATGGCACATCAGCGCTGAGAGCCATTTAGGCGAGGGATCACGGTTCACCATTGCACTCTGTAAAAAAAACATTCATAGCCACCCCTCAGATTAACATCAACCCAAATTCAACGACCTAACAGCCCCATGCCTACTATCCATATCCTGCTGGCAGAAGACGAGCCGCAATTGGCACAAATCCTGCAAGAGACGCTGGCAAGCGAAAACTTTGATATCACAACTGTCGGAGACGGCATTGAAGCTCTGCAACGATACGAGCAAGAACGACCTGACATTCTTGTCGTCGATGTCATGATGCCTCGCATGGATGGCTTTGAGCTCGTCCGCTGCATCCGACGGAATGACCAGCAGACGCCCGTCCTGTTCCTGACCGCCCGTTCATCCATCGACGATGTCGTCAAGGGATTTGAGCTGGGCGCTAATGACTACTTGAAGAAACCTTTTGGTATGCGAGAGCTGATTGTGCGCATCAGAGCGCTCGTCAGCAGGGCAACGCCCAGCACACCTTCCCTACCCTCTCCCAATACATTCTCAATCGGTCATTACCTGTTTCATGTTACCGAGCAAAGACTCGTTCATGTTCCAAGCGGTCAGACATCGGAACTCAGTCATCGTGAGGCCGAAATCCTGAGAGCGCTATGCCAGCACCGCGGCGAGGTCGTCGAGAGTCGCGACCTTCTGCTTACGCTATGGGGCGACGACTCCATCTGGAATGCGCGCTCGTTGCATGTATTCATCACTAAATTGCGCCACCGCTTGCAACAAGATCCGGCGCTTCGTATTGTCAACGTGCGAGGAATTGGCTACAAGTTGTTGGAATAAGAGAGAGGAGGGAAAGCGCTTCAGGCTTGTGAAGGCTGCTGGAGATAGGTGTCTATGGCCTGTCGCATCGCTTGCTGACCGAGGGCTGAGATAAGAGGCCCTTTATCGTAGTCGAAGCCATCGTAGTCGGTCATGGGGATGTCGGCCAGGATGTCGGGCTGGCAAAGTTGGAGGGCGAGGGCTGCGTTCTGACGGATGGCGATGGAGAGGGCTCGATCGACGAGTGTGATGTAGTTGATGTCGAGATCATCGGGCAAGAGATGGTCGAGTAGCTCAGCGCGCGTAGGCAATGACGGCAGATGCCTACGGATGGGATTATGCTGAGCTCGTTTGCGGGCCAAGCGCTGCTCCACTTGCCGCAGTTCCTCTTCTTCGCGCTCATGGCGGCGCCTGCTGATCCCCTCGAAATCGGGAGCGCTGACATTGACGGCCACAAGCAGGTCGCCCTCGCGACGCTCGACTTCGCGCAGAGGCAGGGGATTGACGACACCTCCATCGACGAGCAACATCTCATCGCGCCGCACGGGGCTGAAGACCGCAGGCATGGAGATGCTGGCGCGGATGGCCTCATAGAGACTGCCACTGCGAAAGACGACCTCGTTACCGGTGGCGCAGTCAGTAGCAACAGCACAATAGGGAATGGGCAGTTCACGGATATCAACATCTGGAACGACCTCCTTCATCGCTTCAATAACGCGTTCACCTTTCATCAGATGTGTGAGGCTGAAGGAGAGATCGGTGAGTCGCCACATCTTGGAGCGATCGAGGTCGAACATCCACTGCTTGAAGTCCTGCAGGCGACCAGCAGCGAACATGCCTCCGACGAGCGAGCCCATAGAACAGCCTGCTACTGAAGTAATGGTGAAGCCTTGCTGTTGGAGTTCTTCGATGGCACCGATATGAGCCAATCCGCGCGCACCTCCGCTGGAGAGGACGAGGGCTGCTGTTCGTTTTTTGGACTTCATTGAGAATGTAGATTGAAGGGGTTTGATGTGTTCAGAGTGAAGAGATGAAAGTTGAGAATGCTTTCGTCATCGTTATCCTTTAGCCATTCACGACATTCATGGGATGCCCCTCGGCGAAGGCAACAAGGTTTTGTGTAGCAATTGCTATCAACCGACGGCGAGCCTCGCGTGTAGCCCAAGCGATGTGAGGCGTAAGGAAACAACGCGGCGCCGAAAGCAAAGGATTGTCCGGGGCTGCAGGTTCGACGGAGATCACATCGGCGCAATAGGCTGCAAGACGATTCTCTGCGAGCGCCTCAGCAACTGCCTGTTCGTCAACGAGAGGGCCACGCCCCGTGTTGATGAGGATGGCTGTCGAACGCATGCGAGCAAGCGAGGCCTTGTTGATCATTCCTCGAGTGGACGGAGTGAGGGGACAGTGAAGCGAGAGCACATCCGCCTCTTCGAGCAGACTCTCCCACTCTACGCGCTCGACGCCAACAGGTAACGCCTCTGGCACACGCGAGGTCACAGCCAGGACTCTCATGCCAAAAGCCTGTGCTATGCGAGCCACAGCCGAGCCTATATTGCCAAGACCAAAGACACCGAAGGTCTTGCCCGACAATTCCGTCAACGGGGTGTCGGCCCAGAAGAAATCGGGCGAGACAGACCAACGAGAAGGTTGTTCGGCCGACGACTGATGATTGGCTGCTGCATAATGAACGACGCTGTTCGTCACATTCAAGAGATGTGCAAAGACGAGCTGTGCCACGCTATCGGTGCTGTAAGCAGGGATGTTGGTGACCACTATGCCCCGCGCCCGTGCAGCCTCGAGGTCGACGACGTTATAGCCCGTAGCCAGTACTCCGATATAGCGCAGCGACGGCAGAGCTGCTATGACCTCAGCCGAGAGCACGACTTTATTGGTCAGGATTGCCGTAGCACCTGCACAACGCTCAATCGTCTGTTCGGGACGAGTGCGATCATAGACTTGAAGTTGCACGTCGGGGAGTGCTGCAAGCGAGTCCCACGACAAGTCGGTCTGCGTGACGGAGTAACCGTCGAGAATCACGATTTCCATATTTGCATTTGCTGCTTTTCAACGACAAAGGTAAGAAGAAAAACGTTAACGTTAACGAAAACGGGAACGATTTTTTAATATAATGTGAAAAAAGAGAGAAAAAGACTCCGTCATCGTTCATCAATCATAAATAATCTCTATCTTTGCGAACACAAATCCCCAAAAACTATTTACCCACAAAAAACTTGAATCAATGAAAGAACTGAAAGGAACCAAGACCGAACAAAACCTCAAGGAGGCTTTTGCGGGCGAGTCGATGGCTCGCAACAAATACACCTATTTTGCCTCTAAGGCGAAGAAGGATGGCTATGTGCAGATAGCAGCCATCTTCGAGGAGACCGCCGCCAACGAGAAGGAGCACGCTAAGATGTGGTACAAATACCTGAACGGCGGTGGCATCAGCGACACGATGACGAATCTGGCCGACGCAGCTGCGGGCGAGAACTTCGAATGGACCGATATGTACGACCGCATGGCTCGCGAGGCTCGCGAAGAGGGTTTCGACGAGATAGCCGACAAGTTTGAGATGGTAGGTGCTATCGAGAAGCACCACGAGGAGCGCTATCGCAAGCTGCTCAAGAATATCGAAGACAAGCGCGTTTTCTCGAAAGACGGCGACGTCATCTGGCAATGCGCCAACTGCGGTCACATCGTCATAGGCAAGGACGCACCTGAGGTGTGCCCCGTTTGCGCTCACCCGCAGGCCTTCTTCCAGGTGATGGCCGAGAATTATTAAAGCAGCAAACCTACTTTAAGAATCTTTAACTACAATCCGCGTGACAACTAGCCGCGCGGATTGTGTTGTTTATATATGCAAGCTACGGAGTTCACAGATATCGCTACACGCCAACGGCCGCACCTGCTCGCCATCGCCCTCGACATACTACATGATCAGGACGAAGCCGAGGATGCCGTGCAGGACACGCTGTTCGCCCTGTGGCGATGGCGAGAGCGCGTAGACACCAGCTATGAAGTAACGCCACTGCTGCAACGAATGCTCCGCAACTATTGCCTCAATACGCTCCTTGCACGCCGACGCCAAGCGAAAATGCCCATTCATGAGTTGCCTCGATGCACGCAACTTTCACTTGTCGCACTCTCCCACGACCCTCAATCCAACATCGAAGGGAAAGAAACTGAGCAACGCATACGACTCGCCCTCAGCCGACTGCCGCAGCGATGGCAAACGATACTGACAATGAAGCTCATAGACAATATACTTAACGCCGAAATCGCTTGCATCCTCAACCTCAGCCAAACAGCGACCACCTCCCTACTCAACCGCGCCAAACAAGCTCTGATTCAAAACCTCAAACACTCCCGACAATGAACCATCAAACAAATATTACTGATGAACAGCTGTGGGCAGAAGTGGAAGCCGTCCTTGCCCACAATCGTCCTGCTCCCGACGAAGTGGAATGGGAAGCGCTGACACGTGAGGTCAGCGACGAGGAGTTGGCAACTGCGGCCAGTAGCCAACCTACGCGTCACATTACACTATGGATGAACGCGGTCGCTGCCGTCGTACTCTTTGCCGCTTTCTTGGCACTTGAACCCGACAAAACCACCAATGTTACTATCCAACCTTTACAAATGGAGGAAGGATATTCAATGCCCCTTCAGGCCTCTGCGAATAACGCTGTCGGAGATAGGCTCTTGACGTTGGACGAAGTCTGGAAAGGCCCTCTTCTCTCAGCCGAAGACGTACTTGCCAACGAGGACCTGCTTGGCATTCGGGGTTATTATACGGATAGCCGCACCATTGCTTTCCAACGAGCCATGAATCTCCATCGTCAATCGGCTCCCAGTAGTTTATCCTTCAATTGGAAAACTGACTATGTCCGGGCATTTAAGGAATACATAAACTTCATCAATCTTTTGTACGCTCCAAGCCTAAAAGGAATTGAGCCACAGCACGATTATCGCGTTTTCCAACAGGACGAAACCCCGTTGTTATCTCAGCCTTATGAAATTCGTTCACAGGTCTATGCATACAAGACCAAAGCCTTAGGGCAAGCCGACAACTATCAGCAAGCGTTTATCCAACCTCTCCGTGAGACCGAGCGCATCGTGCTCGAAGGAAACTACAACCAACAAGCGCTTTGCGACTCCGTAACTGTCCAATAACGATTCACCTAATCATCCATCATTATAAACTATGAAAAGAACTGTCATCCTCTTCGCCCTCCTTCTTGTCCACATGAGCATAACGGCACAGAAATTCGGCCATTTCAACTACGTGGAAGTCCTCTCTGCTATGCCCGAGTACGCCACCGTTCAAAACGAGATGGAAACGCTCGCCAAACAGTACGAAAACGACCTCAAACGCATGCAAGACGAGTTTCAGAAAAAGAAGGAAACCTTCGAACAGCAAAAAAACTTGCTTCCGAACATACGTCAACGCCAGGAGCAAGAACTGCAAGCCCTACTCCAACGCATCGAACAGACCTATGCTGATTCGGACCAAGCCCTTCAAAAAGCGAATGCTGAAAAGATGAAACCGCTCACCGACAAGATAGCCAACGCCGTCAAGAAAGTCTCAGAAGAAGGTGATTACACATACATTATAAACACCAACACGGGTGTTCCTTTTCACATTAATCCCAAGCACAGCACCGACCTTACAGCCGATATCAAAAAAGCGCTTGGCATCTGATTACCTATCGACTCACCATTTCTTGAGGACAGGTTTATAGGCCCGAGAAATACTTGTAGAGAGGTGCTATCATAGAGGCTTGCATGAAGTCGCCTCGAAGTAGCATCTCTTTTACTTTCGCCTGTGGGAAGGTGTAGATTTCAATATCCTCGTTGGCATCGAGATGCTGCCCGCCCTTCTTCTCCACGCCTACGGCTAAGTAGCTGTGGGTGATATTGTTCATGGCGCTGGCGTTGCAGGTGTATTGCATTGTCTCGCGCCACTCGCCGCCAGCATAGCCCGTCTCTTCGAATAGCTCACGTTTAGCAGCCTCCATCGGGTCTTCGCCCTCCTCCACGCAACCGGCAACAATCTCAAAACAAGTGCGCCCAAGCCCGTGACGATACTGACGGATGATGACCATTTCATTGTCGGTGGTGATGGCTATGACGTTGACAAACGTGGGATATTCAAGCACATAGTATTCGTCGTGAATGCGCCCGTCGGGCAACTGACAGGTATCGCGACGCGCCGTCAACCACGGGCGGCGGAACAGGTATTCACTCTTAAGGATTTTCCAATCTAAATTTCGCATAAATCGGGACGAGAGGTTTTTATCGTTGTTGGAGTATGGTGTGGATTGTTGCGTTTATACGCATCGACTTACACATATAGTCGCATCGGCTTGCACGTATAGTCGCATCGGCTTACACGTATAGTCGCATCGGCTTACTCATATAGTCGCGTAGCACGATGCGTATAGAGCCTTTCACCGCTCACGCTGTAGGCGAGGCGGGAAGATAGGTTTGCAGTTGCACACTACGGGTGATGATAGCGCGCATATCGGCAAGCGAACCTACGAGGCCAGCGGCACGCACTTGTACGAGGGCATTGCCGAGCGCCGTACCTTCCTGCGGACCTGCGATGACGGGCATCTGCAGGGCATCGGCTGCGAACTGCATGAGGTATTGGTTGCGCGAGCCACCACCTATGACGTGTAGACGCTGGATGTCGACCTCCGTGAGTCGGCGCAGGATGTCAATGACCTCGCGATAGCGGGCGGCCAACGAACGGAAGATGACGCGGACGTAGTCGGCAGGCGCGACGGGCAGCGGCTGAGCGGTCTCAGTGAGGTACTCGCGGATGGCTGCTGTCATCGAGTCGGGATGAGCGAAGCGAGGGTCGTCGGGTTGTATAAGGCTCTGACACGTTGAAGTGAGGCAGAGGGCATTCAGTTCGTTGACATCGCTGGGCACCTCATCGGCCTTCCACTCACGGCGGCATTGCTCGAAGATCCAAAGGCCCGTGATGTTCTTGAGGAAGCGCGTCGTATGGTCGAGCCCACCCTCGTTCGTGAAGTTCTCTACAAAGCTGTCGGCGTTGATGATCGGAGTGGCCGACTCGACGCCCAGCAGGCTCCAGGTACCACAGCTGAGATAGGCGAAGCAATCGTCCTCGGCAGGCACAGCGGCTACGGCTGAAGCGGTGTCGTGAGAGCCGACGGCTACGATGGGAATAGCGCCCAATCCAGTGGCGGTCTGCACTTGAGGGGTGAGCGTGCCCACTTGCTCCCCAGGCTGCACGAGACGGCCAAAGCGGTCGCGCGAGAGGCCAATAGCCTGCAAGAGGTCGGGGTCGAGATCGCCTGTCCGAGGATTGAGCATCTGGGACGTGGAAGCGACGGTGTATTCGCAGACGGCTTCGCCCGT
>CADCOX010000238.1 GCA_902803195.1 uncultured Bacteroidales bacterium | reverse complement strand
TCGTTCTCGGGATTGAAATAGTAGATATAATGGGACATCTCAACTTTCGCAAGCTCAGTTGTGTTAGGTTTTCAGGTTATTAGGTCGCTTCGCTTATAGGTCTTAAGGTGAGCTTCCGACCTCAAAACCTTATAACCTCATAACCTTATAACCTCATAACCTAAGTAGTTGAGCATATGCGAAACTTCAATCACTAACATTATCACTACATGGCGAAAGCGTTGAATCCCCCATCGACAACGGCCACTGTGCCCGTAACGAAACGCGATGCATCAGAAATCAGGTAATGAATGGTTCCACAGAGTTCTTCGGCCTCCCCCATACGCCCGAAAGGTGTCTGGCGGATGACGTCCTGCCCTCGTTGGGTGTAGCTGCCATCGGGATTTGTGAGCAGCGAACGGTTCTGCTCGGTGATAAAGAACCCTGGGGCGATGGCGTTGACGCGGATGCCTTCCCCAAACTTCTTGGCACACTCGGTGGCCATATAAGCGGTGAAGTTAGAAATGCCTGCCTTGGCGGCGGCATAGCCGCAGACACGTGTCATCGGACGGAAAGCAGCCATCGATGAGAAGTTGACGATGGCACCCTTGCCCTGAGCCACCATGGGCTTCAGAAATACCTGCGTGGGGATGACGGTACCGGTGAGGTTGAGGTCGAGGACGGTTTGAAACTGCGCAGGGTCGAGGTCGAAGAATGTTTTATCGGGAGCGATGGTAGCTCCTGGCATATTGCCTCCGGCAGCGTTCAACAGGGCGTCCACACGGCCATAACGAGCTAAGATATCATCGCAGTTCTGCTGCACCTTCACTTGGTTAAGGACATCGGTTTCAAGGAAACAAGCCTCTCCGCCAGCGGCAACGATGTCAGCCACTATGGCGTCGCCCACCTCTTTCTTACGTCCGAGTATGACAACCTTTGCACCTTCTGCAGCCAAATATTTAGCGATAGCGCGACCCAACACGCCTGTGCCGCCAGTGATGACGACAACGTAGTCTTTGATATTGAATAAATGATTCATGGGAGTTATAGGATTAATGAGATTCGTGAGCGAGAGCGGCTAAGACCCCTTGCATCTGTGCCATTGCGAACATACGACCAAGGAAACTATAGCCTGCATTGTAGCCTCGTGATTCATCACCAAGCATCGTGCGACCATGATCGACGCGGAAAGGGAGGGATGACCTGGACTCTCCGAATATCTTGCACAGCTCCACCAGGTCTGCACGACCGCCGAGATGGCTGGCTTCGGTGAAATCGCCATTGGGGAAGATGTGGCAGGAGCGGAGGTGAACGAAATGAGTTCGAGGAGCAAACTCACGTGCCATAGCCACGACATCGTTGTAGGCCCCTGCCGAGAGACTGCCAGCGCAGAATGTCAGTCCGTTATGCGGATTGGGCACGGCATTGAGGAACCAGCGGATATCCTCAGCAGTACGCACGATACGCGGTAAGCCAAGGATCTCAATGGGCGGGTCATCGGGATGCACACACATATTGATCTTGCACTCATCACAGACAGGCATAATGGCTTCGAGGAAGTACTTCATATTAGCGCGCAGCTGAGCCTTGTCGATGCCTTCGTACTTCGCCAGCAACTGGTGGAACAGTTCCAGTGGAGCCTCGTCATCCTCGCGGAAGTTACCGCTCACGAAGCCCTGCGTCTTGATGACGATGTTCTCTACGAGTTGATGGTCGCGCTCGGGGGTCATTACCTTTGCCAACTCGTCGGCCTCAGCAAGGACATTACGACCCTCACCTACCCCTTCGGGGAAGCAGAAAGTGGCCCATTCCTCGCGCGCGCCTTTCCTTTTTAATATATATATGTCGAAATAGGCAAACTCGGCATAAGAGAAATAGAGATTGGATGAGCCATCCTCGTTGGGGTGAAGCAGGTCGGTACGCGCCCAGTCAAGCACGGGCATGAAATTGTAGCAGACTGTATATATGCCCTCGGCTGCGAGGTTACGCAGGCTTTGCTTATAGACCTCAATCTGAACATCGCGATCGGGACCGCCATACTTAATAGTCTCAGTCACGGGCAGGCTCTCGACCACGCTCCATCGGAGGCCTGCCACCTCGATATATTCACGGAGGTCGCGTATCTGATCGCGTGTCCACACCTCGCCCAAAGGTACATCGTGGAGGGCTGTGACAATGCCCTCAACACCTATCTGCCGAAGCATGGCAAGGGTAATCTTGTCCTTCTTGCCAAACCAACGCCAAGTTTTTTCCATATTCTAATGCGGGACCACCCCGCCTTTGTTAGTATTTCGTTGCTAAAGCTCTAAATAATCACTTTCTTATAACGCGGCACAAGAGTCTTCATGCAAGCCCAGGCGATAAGGTAAGCTATTGCGCAGTAGCAGAAGATGATCATGTAACCAGCTTCCAACCCTTCGAAGCCGAGGAAACGGAACGCTGGGCCGAGTGCTTCAGTATAGTCGAAGAGCCAGCCGGCTCCTTTGTTGATGGCATAGGAAGCGATGCCACCCGTCATGGTGCCAATGCCCGTGATGGTGGCAATGGCGTTCTTGGGGAACATGTCGCCCACAGTACTGTAGAGGTTGGCCGACCACGACTGATGACCTGCTCCTGCCAGACCGATGATGACGGCAGGCCACCATGCACTGTAGACGCCCAACGGCTGTGCAAAGAGTGCGAAAACCGGAAGGAACGCGAAAAGAAGCATGGCACGCAAGCGACCCGAATAAGCTTCCATGCCCTTACGCTCGATGAAGTACTTGGGGAGATAGCCCCCTGCTGCGATACTGACTATGGTGACAATCAGATAGACGACGAAGATGAGCGTGGCGCCCATTGCAGAGTCACTCCGGTAGCCATATTGGTCGCTGAAATAGGCAGGAGCCCAGAAGAGCAGGAACCACCACACACCATCAGTGAAGAACTTACCGCAGATATAGGACCATGTGTGGCGAAGGGTGAAACAACGAAGGAGAGAGATTCCCGAAGATTTTTCCTTCGAGACTTCGCTCTCATTCTTCTCTTGTGCAGAGGTACTTGCGTCTACCTTCTCGTCCTGGTTGATGTACTCCAGCTCAGCGACGTTGACATGAGAGCTACTCTCAGGTTTCTCGTACATAAAAACCCAGAAGAACATCCACAAAAAACCGAGTCCACCGATGATGATGAAAGCCCACTCCCAACCATAAGCTCGCGCTAAAAATGGTATCGTGACAGGTGCCACGAGGGCGCCGACAGAGGCTCCTGAATTGAAGATGGAGGTGGCCAATGCACGATCTTTCTTGGGGAAATACTCGGCTGTGACCTTGATGGCTGCGGGGAAATTGCCGCTCTCACCGATAGCCAAAACCATTCGGCAGAACATGAACAACCAAACCGAAGTCGAAGCTATAGCAGCAGCCAAGCCACTACCTTTTTCCACAAGTCGTAAGGCCTCGATGCTCTCTACGCCGTGAATGTTCATCGTCATCCATCCGCAACCTGCATGCAAACAAGCGCCCAAACTCCAGATGAAAATAGCGATGAGATAACCCTTTTTCGTACCTACCCAATCGATGAACTTGCCTGAAAACAAACTCACGAAAGCATAAAAAAGAGAGAAGGCTGCGGTTATGCTGCCATAATTGGAGTTTGACCAGTGGAACTCGGGCGCAATGAAATCTTTCCACGTGAGCGAGAGAACTTGACGGTCGAGATAGTTAACAGTAGTGGCAACAAAAAGCAGTCCGCAAAGCCACCAACGCCAATTTGTTTTATTCATACTCTATTGCTTAATCAATTCATAATAAACGAAAAATCGAAAGTTCGGGATATCGGATTAACGAACTATCTGAATATCGGCATATCGAAATAATGGGATCTCTAAATATCGACTGATAGTAATGACGAATAGGAATGCACATGCCTTCAGAAGTAGGTCTTTGCATTGCGATAGCAGATGTCCTCGACCATCGCACGGACACGCTGCTCCTCGTAGCCTGTGAAGGGGATGAGCCCCTGCTCGACATCATTACCGAGGAGGTTACAGAGCGTGCGGCGGAAATACTCGTGGCGCGGATAGGAGAGGAACGAACGCGAATCAGTAAGCATTCCCACGAAACGTGAGAGGAGGCCAAGCAGAGAGAGAGCGTTCATCTGACGTTCCATGCCATCTTTCTGGTCGAGGAACCACCAACCTGAGCCCCACTGGATCTTGCCTGCGACGGAACCGTCCTGGAAGTTACCCAGCATCGTTGCGACCATCTCATTGTCGGCAGGATTGAGGTTGTAGAGGATGGTCTTCGTGAGACGGCCCTCATAATCCAGTTGATCAAGGAAACGAGCCATCGAGTGTGCAGTAGACCACTGCCCAATCGAATCGAAGCCTGTATCGGGACCCAACTGTGCCATCATCCGACTATTGTTGTTGCGCAGAGCACCATAATGGTATTGCTGGACCCAACCTGCTTCGTAGTCCTGTACAGCAAAAATGTAAAGCATAGCACTCTTGAACTTGCGCACCTCCTTCCGGTCGAGCATTTCACCGCCAACTACCTTATTAAATATTATAGCAATCTCCGTGTCGGTGTAGGGCTCGGCATAGAATTCCTCCAATCCGTGGTCGCTCAAGCGGCAACCTTCGCTGTGGAAAAAGTCGTGTCGCCGCTGCAACGCGTCAATGAAATCGCCGAATGTGCTAATATCGATGTCTGCCACCTCGCCCAAACGCCGGACATAAGCAGCAAAAGCTTCGGGCGACTCGACAGCCATTGCTTTGTCGGGGCGCCAAGCGGGACGAACACCGATTTCAAAACCACTCTCACGGATAGCTCGATGATGATGCAGGTCGTCGACAGGATCATCGGTCGTACAAACCATCTCTACGCCATAGCGGCGCATCAACCCACGAGCAGTGAACTGCGGGGCATGCTGCAAACGGTCGTTGCAAATGTCGTATATCTTGCGAGCCGTATCGGGATTCAAGCGCTCGTTAATGCCGAAAGCCGTCTTCAACTCAAGATGCGTCCAATGATAGAGCGGGTTGCGGAAGGTGTAAGGAACGGTAGCAGCCCACGCCTCAAACTTTTCCCAATCAGTCGTGTCAGTGCCCGTGCAGAGACGTTCAGGTACACCATTAGTTCGCATAGCACGCCACTTATAGTGGTCGCCGCCCAACCATAGTTCGGTAATCGAGCGGAAGCGATAGTCGGCTGCTATCATCGCAGGGTCAAGATGGCAGTGGTAATCAATGATCGGCTGCGAGGCAGCATGGTGATGATACAAATCCTGTGCAGTAGCCGTTTGCAACAGGAAGTTTTCGTCCATAAAAGATTTCATCGGATACGTTTTTAGGAAATTCACGGCAAAGATAATGAAAAAATGATTGTAATCAGCCTTTCACACGAAAAACTTTTGCTTTTCATTATTCATTATTCATTTTTCGGCAAAAAACGGTCTCGTTAACATGAACGTTTTGCGTTTTTTACTTATCTTTGCGCCACAAAAAGCGACAACTAATGAAAAAAGAACAGCTCATCCTGCACGACACCTCGTTTGTCGACCTCATGGCTCGACGCATTTTCAATGTGTTGCTAATCGCCAACCCCTACGATGCTTTCATGCTGGAGGACGACGGACGCGTCGACGAGAAGATTTTCGATGAATATGCCAAACTCGGCTTGCGCTACCCTCCCCGATTCGTCCAAGTTGCCTCTGAGGAAGAAGCCCTCAAGCAGATGGACAAGTTCTCGTTTGACCTCGTCATCGTCATGCCAGGAACAGACAACAATGACATCTTTGACATCGCACGTGGCGTGAAGAGTTCCAATCCGCAGATTCCATGCGTCGTCCTCACCCCCTTCTCTCACGGCATCAGCAAGCGCATGGCCGACGAGGACATGAGTGCCTTCGAATACGTGTTCTGCTGGTTGGGTAACACCGAGTTGTTGCTCTCTATCATCAAGCTCATCGAGGACAAGATGAACCTTGAGCACGACCTTGCATCGGGCGTACAGATGATCATGCTTGTTGAGGACAACGTCCGTTTCTATTCATCTATCCTTCCCAACCTCTACAAATTTGTGCTCCAACAGAGCTTGGAGTTTGCCACAGAGGCTCTTAACTCTCAACTCGAGACGCTTCGCATGCGCGGCCGTCCAAAGATTGTGCTGGCTCGCAACTATGAGGAGGCTTGGGCACTCTACGACCGTTTCTCGGACAACACGCTCGGAGTCATCTCAGACTGCCGCTTTCCCCGCGAGGGCAAACTCGACGAGTTGGCAGGCATCCGGTTACTCACAGCCATCCGCGACCGCGATGAGTTCATTCCCCTCATCATGGAATCCTCCGAGCCCGAGAAAGCTCGGCTGCTTGAAGGCAAAAAGGTGCGCTTCGTCGACAAAAACTCCAAGAAGATGGCCGTCGACCTCCGCAAACTCATCCTCCACTACTTCGGTTTCGGCGACTTCATCTTCCGCGACCCAAGGACCTTAGGCGAAGTCGCTCGTCTACGCAACCTCAAGGACTTGCAGGATAACATTTTCTCGCTGCCCAAGGAATCTCTGCTCTATCACGTACAGCACAATAACGTTTCGCGCTGGTTATGTTCTCGAGCCCTGTTCCCCATCGCAGAGTTCTTGAAGCACATCACCTGGAACTCCGTCCAAGACATCGACCAGCACCGCCAAATCATCTTCGATGCTATCGTCAGCTACCGCCGAATGAAGAATCAAGGCGTCGTAGCCGTCTTCCAGCGAGAACGCTTCGATCGCTATTCTAACTTCGCTCGCATCGGCGATGGCTCTCTCGGCGGTAAAGGCCGCGGCCTCGCCTTCATTGACCATATCATCAAGCGCCATACAGACCTCAACGACTATGACAACGCCGAGGTGATGATTCCTAAGACGGTCGTTCTCTGCACCGACATCTTCGACGAGTTCATGGAGTCTAATGAACTCTACCAGGTGGCGCTCTCCGACTTGCCCGATGAGGAGATTCTCAATTATTTCCTGCATGCCCGACTGCCGGCACGACTCATCGGCGACCTCATGGCTTTCCTGGATGTCGTCACTACGCCCATCGCCATTCGTTCAAGTTCGCTACTCGAGGACTCGCACTACCAGCCTTTCGCCGGCATCTATGCGACTTATATGATTCCTCATGCCGAGGACAAGTATGAGCGGCTGCACATGCTCTCCGATGCCATCAAAGCCGTCTATGCCAGCGTCTTCTATCGTGATAGCAAGGCCTACATGACCGCCACGTCCAATGTTATCGATCAAGAGAAAATGGCCGTTATCCTGCAAGAGGTCGTAGGCGAGCAGCACGACAATCGTTTCTACCCTACCCTCTCTGGCGTAGCGCGCTCTGTCAACTACTACCCAATCGGTGACGAGCGTGCTGAGGAGGGAACAGTCAATTTGGCTCTTGGATTGGGCAAGTACATCGTCGATGGCGGACAATGCCTGCGCGTCTGCCCGGCTCATCCTCATCAAGTGTTGCAAACCAGCGAACTCGACATCGCACTCAAGGAAACACAGACGCGTTTCTTTGCCCTTGACCTGCAGAACCCACCTGAGACGTTCCAAACCAATGATGGCTTCAACATCCTCAACCTGCGCGTTGCTCAGGCCGAGAAAGACGGCACCCTCCAGTACATCGCCTCTACCTACGACCCATACGACCAAGTCCTTCGAGATGGCATCTATGAGGGCGGACGCAAAGTCATCACTTTCTGCGGCGTCCTCCAGCACGACATTTACCCCCTACCCGAGATTCTCCAGAAAGTCATGCGCTATGGTCACGAGGAAATGCGCCGTGCCGTCGAGATCGAATTTGCGGCCAACATACACCCCGACCGCACAGGCGAATTCTATCTTTTGCAGATTCGGCCTATGGTAGACAACAAACTCATGCTCGACGAAGATCTGCGCGCTGTGCCCGATGACGAATGCCTACTCCGTTCCCACAACGCTATTGGGCACGGCATCACCACCGACGTCAGCGATATCGTCTACGTGAAAACCGATAACTGGAGCGCAAGCCACAACCCCGCCATCGCCGAAGAGATAGACCGCATCAACCGTGGTTATCTCCAGCAGAACCGCGGCTACGTGCTCGTAGGACCTGGACGATGGGGCAGCAGCGACCCTTGGCTCGGCATACCCGTCAAATGGCCTGCCATCTCGGCAGCACGTGTCATCGTGGAGGCGGGACTGCAGAACTATCGCGTCGACCCCAGTCAGGGCACTCATTTCTTCCAAAACCTAACCTCGTTCGGCGTAGGCTATTTCACTATCAACGACTTCCTTGGCGATGGCATCTATCGTCAAGACTTATTGGCCAATTTGCCAGCAGTCGAGGAAACGGAATATGTGCGCGTAGTCCATTTCGAAACGCCTTTAACCATTAAAATTGACGGTATGAGGAAGGAAGGATTAGTACTTTTGCCCTAAAAACATGTCTAAACACGGGAAAATTTGCATTTTTTTTGCAAAAATTCTTGTGCGAATACAAATTAATACATACCTTTGCCGCGGTGGAAAAGAGTGATTTTGGCTGAATAGCGCCTAACAGCGTTAGAGGCTTACACCTAATACAACGTTAAAAACGTCTAAAACATTCAAAAACCACAACCTTTATTTTTATGAAAGCTACAAAGTTTATTCTTGCAGCAGCACTCATGTTTGTGGGGCTGACTGCTAACGCTCAGGAAACTGAGAACGTAGAGTTCAATCACCACTGGTTCCTGCAGTTGCAGGGCGGCGCTACCTACACCCTTGGCGAAGCTGACTTCAACAAGCTCCTCTCGCCCGCCGCTCAGGTCGCTGTCGGCTATCAGTTTACTCCCGTGTGGGCCCTCCGTCTGGCCGTGAACGCTTGGGAGAGCAAAGGTGGTTTCGAGACCAATGACACCTACAAATGGAACTACGTCACTCCGGCTCTTGACCTCAAGTTCAACCTCGTCAATGCCATCGCTGGCTGGAATCCCCACCGCGTGTTTGGCCTCAACCTCATCGCTGGTATTGGTGCCAACATTGGTTGGAACAATGACGAAGCCGCTGACTACGCTCGCTACTGGGTCATGCGCGACCTCTGGGACGGCACTAAGGTGCACCCCGTCGGCCGCTTCGGTCTTGACCTCGACTTCCGCCTTAGCAAGCGCGTAAGCCTCAACGTCGAAGCTATGAGCAACCTCATCTCCGATGCATACAACAGCAAGCACAAGAACGTCGACGCCAACATGGACTGGTACTTCACCGGTCTTGTGGGCCTCAAGTTCAACCTCGGCAAGGTTGAGAAGACTATCCCCGTGGCTGTGCCCGTTGTCGTCGAAGAGCCCGCTCCGCGCCCCGTCGTTCGCGAGACACCTAAGCCCCAGCCCGTCGTCAAGAAGGCTCCCGAGCTCCGCACCGAGATCTTCTACGCCATCCGCGAGACCGTAATCCCTGCTGGCGAGAAGGCAAAGGTGGACAACCTCATCAGCTTCCTCAAGGCTAATCCCGAGACAAAAGTCGCCGTCACCGGTTATGCTGATGCTGGCACGGGCAACCCCAAAATTAACATGAAATATTCGCAGGGTCGTGCCGAGAACGTTGCCAAGGCTCTGGTCAATGGTGGCATCGATGCCGCTCGCATCACCGTCGACGCCAAGGGT
>CADCOX010000237.1 GCA_902803195.1 uncultured Bacteroidales bacterium | reverse complement strand
TATCTGAAATTTGGTTTCAGTCAAGGACATGGAGAAGATTCGGTCAAAAGAGAACATCCCGAAGTAATCGATATCAGGCCCGTCTTCTACTTCGCGATGGAAATGTCCAAGCACATACCATCGCTGACGGAACATTTTTAGGCAATAAGGCTCAAAGTTCAAGGGGCGTGGGTCTTCATCGCCATATTTCCGATACATGATGGCGATGCGAACGCTTCGTCTCATCGCCTCTATCACCATGGGCAGGTATGTGCCTTCGTAGGCAACGGGCTCCAGAAGTATCCTGTTCTGAAGGGATAGACTCTTGCTAATGATGTTGTTGACGGACAGCGTCGACAGCATCCAATTCTGGATTGTATTCTCTCTGAGGACATTCTCGTTACCGATGTAATACTTGTAGCCATCCTGCTTGTCGCAATCAATATAAATACCAAAGATGTCCTCGATGGCATCTTTGTGGCGATTGAATGTGGCTCGGGCCATAGTGACGCCTTCGCTCATGCCCGAATGCAGCCATTTTTTGTTAATCTCGGCCAGTGTTATTTTGCCAGCTTGGCGGATAGTGTTGACAAGCCAGATGTATTCCTTGAACTTCGCAGATGTTTTCATGATGCCTGGAACTGGAAGGCTTATTCCTTTATTTCTTGCGTGCTTTGTAGACGAGGTAGGCCACCACAACCAGCGCGAGGACAATCATTGCGTAGCCAAACTGGTGGCTGTAGCGGGTGACAGTGTCGAGGAGTTGGTCTTCAGGGATGGCGGCCTGGAGGGCATAGCCCATGGCTGCGAGGATGATGTTCCAGAGACCAGCACCGATGGTTGTGTAGAGGATGAAGTGGGATAGGCGCATCTTGGCGAGGCCTGCGGGAATGGAGATGAGGTGACGTATACCGGGGACGAGGCGACCGATGAGGGTGGCCACGGCGCCGTGGTCAGTGAAGTATTTCTCGGTGTGCTGCACTTTCTGCTCGTTGAGGAGGCAGAGGTGGCCAAAGGTGCTATTGGCAAAAGCGTAGACGATGGGGCGTCCCAGGTAGCGGGCGGCTGTATAGTTGATGAGGGCGCCTATATTGGCTCCCAACGTGGCACAGAGGACAACGAGGACTACGTTGAGGTCGCTGCCATCGGCGGCAGCACGGTAGGCGGCAGGCGGCACTACGAGTTCGCTGGGGATAGGGATGACGGTGCTCTCGAGCGTCATCAAGAAGGTGATGGTCCAGTAGTTGAGATGGTCGAAGCACCAGGAAATGAAGGAGGACATTATTAAGTTTAGTGTTTAGAGTAGTGGAGGGTTTTGAGTGAATGATCAAAAGAAAAGATCATTAACCTTTTGCTGATTACGATATTTCGTTATTTCGATATCTCGATATTTCGATATCCCGAAGTTTCTCATTCTTGAAGAGCAGAGCGCGTCATTCATCTTTCCTTATTCCTCATTCCTTATGGTTTAAACGAATTTCTTTCGGAACTCGTTGCGGTCGGCGCGGCGACGGGCGATGGCGTCGCTGAGGTCGAGGAAGGGGAGGCGCAACTCGAAGAGGAGGAAGGAGAGGTGGAAGGCTCGATAGCCGAGGGCGCGGGCGGTGAGATTGAAGTTGTTGACTTTGAGAATGATATAGATGAGGAGTAGAAGTAGGAGGGCGATGATGGTGACGGCCTGCACGGTGGGCGTCACTATCTCGGGGAGGTCGGAGAGTGCGGCAGGCAGGTAGGACGCGAATAGGGGTGCAACGAACACGGCGAGGATAGCTGCGAGAACAGTGACGATGAGCAGCCAGGGCATGACGAGGCGTAAATGGCGACGCATGCGGAAGAGAAGGGTATGATGGGCGTGGTGGCGGGTTTCGCGGTCGTAGACACGACGGCTCTGCCATACGCGTTGCGAGGGCAGAGGGTCCTGAAGGACGGTGGCGGAGGGATTGAGCACGAGTGCCGTGTTGGTGGGCGTGGAGTTGTAGTTGACCAGCAGTTCCTCGGCACCCATCTCGAGGTTTTGGTGGGCGGAAAAGCCCCCGTTGTCGAGGAAGAGGCTACGGCGATAGGCGAGGTTGCAGCCGTCGGCACCGATGGCGGCATGACCCGTGATGATGTGGTCGATGGCACTCATGTCGGTCCAGAGTCGGTAGAGACTGGCCTTTCGATTGGACCATGCATGGCGACTCTCGGCAAAACGTGCCTGTCCGACGACGATGTCGGGTTGCTTGAGACGCCGGCTCTGGATGCTGCGGCGAGGCTCAACGATGGTCTCGCCGATGCGCTGCAGCCACTGTGAGGAGGCGGGCTCGCAGTCGGGACGCGTGAGGACTACCCATTCGTTGGCAGCGGCTCGTATGCCAAGGGTAAGGGCAAGACGCTCGAGGCTGATGTCGCGGGCAGAGTGAGGGGTGAAGGTGTGGTGGAGGTTGGCATGCTGCAGCTCCAGACGTTCGAGGACGTCTTTCGTGTCGTCGGTGGAACTGGCATTGACGACGATGACCTCGAAGCGCTCGTAGTCTTGAGCCAGGATGGCCGGCAAGTGGCGTCGAAGAGCCGTGGCTTGGTTGTGGGCTGCAATGACGACGGAGAGCGGGGGGAGCGACTCGCTGACGGCCACGAGCTTCTGCTGAGCCTGCATGCGACGTCCTATGCGACCATAGCCATAGGCTACAACGATAGCGATGATCCAAATGAGGAGGACGACGAGGAGGACGATTTGCAGCAGAAGCATAAGTGGGATGGTTGAGGATGAATGATGAATAATCAGATGAGGTGGGCAGCGGGCAGCGGACGGCAGTTGTAGGTAGAAGCCATCGTCTCGCCGTAGGCTCCTGCGGAGCGTATGGCCAAGAGGTCGCCGCGAAGCGTCGGAGGCAGAGCGTAATCGCGTGCAAAGACATCGGACGACTCGCAGATGGGGCCGACGACATCGTAGAGGATGGGCGTAGGAGCAACAGCCGCTGAGGCGCCACGCTCTGCGGCGCTTAGGTTATCAATCTGATGGAGAGCGCCGTAGAGAGCAGGGCGGATGAGCTCCGTCATGCCGGCATCGACGATGACGAACTGTTGCTCGTGACCATGCTTGACGTAGAGAACGCGAGTGAGAAGGGTTCCCATCTGTGCCACCACAGCACGTCCGAGCTCGAAGTGGAGCTGCTGTCCGGGGCGCAACTGGAGGCCGTCGGTGAATGTCGAGAAGTAGGCGTGGAAATCGGGTACTGGATGGACGTCGGGTTGGTCGTAGTCGATGCCGAGACCGCCTCCGACATTGATGTTGTGGAGGGCGATGCCCTCGGCATCGAGGACGTCCTGCAGTTCGTTGATGCGGACGCAGAGGGCTGCGAAATCGTCCATCACGAGGAGCTGAGAGCCGATGTGGAAATGGAGACCTATGACGTCGATGTGCGTCATGTCCATTGCGCGCCGCAGCACGGCAATCATGTCGTCCTTGGCGATGCCGAATTTGTCCTCGGCCCGTCCCGTGGTGATGTGGGCGTGGGTGTGGGCTCCGACATCGGGGTTGATACGGAAGCTCACGCGTGCGCGCATATTTAATTCGGTGGCGAGCTGCTCGATGACGTCGAGTTCCTCGATGCTCTCGACATTGAACATGCCTATGGAGGCTTTGAGGGCCAGCTTAATCTCCCAGTCGGCTTTGCCAACGCCGGCGAAAGCAATCTCGCTAGCTGGGAATCCTGCATCGAGGGCAGCGCGTATCTCGCCGCCGCTGACACAGTCTGCGCCGAAACCGGCAGCCGCTATTTGGCGAAGGACGTCGGGGTTGGCATTGGCCTTGATGGCATAGTGGACGTGGTAGTTGTCGTGTTGTTGCGTCTCGGCGTGAATAGCGTCGAGGGTGCGTGCTAGCAGTTCCGTGTCATAGAGGTAGCACGGAGTCTGAAGCGACTGAAGGTGTGTTGTGTCGAAAAGCATGTGGTAGGGTTAGGATGGACGACGGACGTGGTCGTTGTAAGTAAAGAGAGTGTTCTGCAGGGCTTGGAGGGTACGCTTCTTGTCGGCCTCGGCAACGACAAAGGAAATATTGTGCTGCGAGCCGCCGTAGCTGATCATGCGCACGGGTATCTGCTTGAGGGCATCTGTGGCGATGGTCTCGAAACCCACGTTCTGCGTGGAGAGGTCGCCTACGACGCAGACGATGCACATGCGGTCGTCGACGGTGACAGTACCGTATTTCTTCAGTTCGTCGACAATGGAGCGGAGGTTGCTGGTGTTGTCTATGGTAACGCTGACACCGACCTCTGAAGTGGCAATCATGTCGATGCTGGTCTTGTAGGTCTCGAAGATCTCAAAAACCTTGCGCAGGAAACCATGGGCGAGTAGCATACGTGAGCTCTGAATGCCGATGCAGGTGATGTTATCCTTGGCGGCTACGGCCTTGATGGTGCCGCGGTGCATGCGGTTGTTGATGATGGTGCCAGGGGCGGAGGGATCCATGGTGTTGAGCAGACGCACGGGTACGCCAGCGAACTTAGCCGGCTGTATGCAGGTCGGATGCAGAATCTTGGCGCCGAAATAGGCCAACTCGGCGGCTTCTTCGAAGTAGAGCTGACGCACAGGCTCGGTGCCCTCGACGATGCGAGGGTCGTTGTTGTGCATACCGTCGATGTCAGTCCAGATCTGAATCTCCTCGGCTTCGATGGCAGCGCCAAGCAGGCAGGCCGTGTAGTCGGAGCCGCCGCGCAGGAGGTTGTCAATCTCGCCATAAGCGTTGCGGCAGATGAACCCTTGAGTGATGTAAATCTCGTAGTCGGGGTTGGCAGTGAGTTGGGCGAGTGCCTTCTCGCGGATATAGTTGAAGTCAGGCTCAGCGTTCTTGTCGGTACGTATCATGTCGAGAGCCGAGAGGAGAACCGCCTTGATGCCCTGTTCTTGCAGGTAGTTGGTGACCATGTTGGTGGAGATGATCTCGCCTTGTGCGAGGATGACCTTCTCCTCGAAGGATGTGAAGAGCGTCTTGGTCATGGAGCGCAGGTAGGCGAACTCCTCCTTGAGGAACTGCTCGGTGCGCTGACGCCATTCGTCGGTGGCGTAGAGCTCGTCGATGTGTGCGAGATACTTCTGCTCGAGCTGGTTGATGACGGTGTTGGCTCCCTCGGGATTCTTTTTGTAGAGATAGTCGGAGATCTCGACGAGGGTGTTGGTCGTGCCGCTCATGGCGGAGAGGACGACGAGCTTAGGTTCGTTGTCAGAGGTGATGAGCTTGGAGAC
>CADCOX010000236.1 GCA_902803195.1 uncultured Bacteroidales bacterium | reverse complement strand
CCGTTCAAGCCCGACCCCACGCGGGCGCTTTGGCTCGGACTGATCCTTCCGGGTGGGGGACAGATCTACAATCACAAGTATTGGAAACTGCCCATCATCTACGGCGGATTCCTCGGGTGCGTCTATGCCCTCTCGTGGAACAACCAGATGCTCAGCGACTACTCGCAAGCTTATTTGGACATCATGGACAGCGACCCCAATACGAAGTCCTACGAGAAGATGCTCCCTATGGGCTATGACATCAGCGGGCGCGAAGAGCAGTTCAAGGAGATCTTCAAGAACCGCAAGAACTACTATCGCAAGTACCGCGATATGAGCATCCTGGCCTTCATCGCCGTCTATGCGCTCTCGGTCATCGATGCCTACGTCGACGCCGAACTCTCCAGCTTCGACATCTCTGAGGATCTCTCGTTGCACATGCAGCCTACCATCATCAACACTCAGGTCGCCCCGACCCATCATCAGTCATCGCTCCGTGGCGGAGGGCAGGCGGTGGGCATGTCCCTGAGTATTAATTTCTAAACTGTAAATCCATTTCAAGCATGAAGAATTGCTTATCCATCACTATCCTTTCCGCGCTGCTCGCCAGTGCGCCCTTCAATGCCGTCCTCGCACAAGAGGAATATGATGATGATGACGAAGACGAAGACGAGATTGAAGTCTACGACGAAGCACTGGGCGAAGACGAGGAAATCACCTTGCCAGAAGGTATGTCGGCCGAACTCGACAGCCTGCTGCGCGAGTGGAACAACAAGAGTTACCTCATCCCCGAAGGCGACTGCAACGAGAACGGCTTCAACCCCGAGTTCGACAAGGAGACCTACATCCATCGTCTCTCTCGCCTACCTAATGTCATCGAGATGCCTTACAACGAGGTCGTCCGCAAGATGATCGACACCTACACGGGTCGGCTGCGCCGCTCGGTAGGCATCATCCTCGGTGCGTCCAATTTCTACACGCCCATTTTCGAGGAGGCTCTCGAGGCCTATCAGTTGCCGCTCGAACTGAAGTATCTGCCAGTCATCGAGTCTGCGCTCAACCCGACGGCCGTCAGTCGTGCCGGCGCGGTGGGCCTCTGGCAGTTCATGATCACGACGGGCAAGCAGTACGGACTGGAGGTTACCAGCCTCATCGATGAGCGCCGCGACCCCATCAAAGCCAGCTATGCGGCAGCCCACTACCTGAAGGATCTCTACGACATCTTCGGCGACTGGTCGCTGGCCATCGCTTCCTACAATTGCGGCCCCAACAATGTCCGTAAGGCTATCAGCCGTGCGGGAGGCGTGAAGGACTACTGGCAGATCTATCCCTATCTGCCTCAGGAGACCCGTGGTTACGTTCCCGCCTTCATCGCTGCCAACTATGTCATGAACTACTATTGCGACCACAATATCTGCCCTGCAACGACGCAGTTGCCCGCCTCGACCGACACCGTCACCGTCTCGCGCAACCTTCACATGGATCAGATCGTGGCGATGTGCAACGTCCCTGCTGAGGCTGTGCGTGCGCTGAACCCTCAGTACCGCACCGCCCTCATCCCGGGCGACAGCCATGCTTGTACGCTGCGCCTCCCTACGGCGGCCATGACCGCTTTCATCGAGGCTGGCGACAGCATCTATCGCTATCATGCTACCGAGCTCCTGACTAGTCGCCGCGAGATAGAAGTGGCTCAGGCTCAGCATCAACCTGCGGTCAAGAAGAGCAAGGGACGTCGCAGCAGGCGCTCGTCGGCTCGCGGCGGCCGCTCGGCAACCGTGCGACGTGGCGATACGCTCGGCGCTATCGCTCGGCGCAACGGAACGACGGTGGCCAAGCTGCGCAGGCTCAATGGCATCCGCGGCAATAAAATCCGTGCCGGACAGAAGCTGAAAGTGAAATAGCAGTGGCGCTTGTGATGAAGTAGAATCAGTCAATAAAGGTTTTTTGAGACTATGGACGAAGATGCCCTCCGGCAAGCACAGCAGGACGAAGAGATGGTGCAGGCGGCCTACGACCGTCTCATCGAGACTTATCTCGCTTCGCCCCATCGAAAGAAAGTAGACCTGATATCCAAGGCCTTTAATTTCGCCAAGCAGGCGCACAAAGGCGTGCGCCGTCTCTCGGGCGAGCCTTATATTATGCATCCTCTGGCCGTCGCACAGATTGTCTGCGGCGAGATAGGCCTCGGCTCTACCAGTATCTGTGCGGCCCTCTTGCACGACGTCGTCGAGGACACCGACTACACGGTCGACGACTTGTCGAACATCTTCGGCGAGAAGATTGCGCAGATTGTCGATGGGCTGACGAAGATCTCGGGCGGTATCTTCGGCGACAAGGCTTCGGCACAGGCAGAGTCGTTCAAGAAACTGCTGCTCACCATGAGCGATGACATACGCGTCATCCTCATCAAGATCTCCGACCGCTTGCATAATATGCGCACCCTCGGCTCGCAACCTCCTCACAAGCAGTATAAGATTGCGGGCGAGACGCTGTATATCTATGCTCCCTTGGCTCATCGTCTCGGCCTCAACTTGATCAAGGAAGAACTGGAGGATTTCAGCTTCCGCTATGAACATCCCGAGGCTCACGAGCAGATCTGCCAACGCCTCGAACAAATACGTCCGCATCTGGACGAGGCTTTCCGCACTTTCATCCTCCCCATCCGCGAGAAGCTCGACAAACTGGGCCTCCACTACGACATCAAGGCACGAATCAAGAGACCGTATAGCATCTGGTCGAAGATGCAGAACAAGCACGTCAAGTTCGAGGAGATCTACGACATCTTGGCTGTCCGCGTCATCTTCGACCCCCACACGCCAGAGAGCGAGATCAACGACTGCTTCCAGATTTATGCCGCTTGTACAAGCATTTACAAGGCTCACCCCGACCGCTTCCGCGACTGGCTCTCCAATCCCAAGTCCAATGGCTATCAGGCGCTTCACACTACGCTCATGAGCAAGCAGGGCCGCTGGATTGAACTGCAGATCCGTTCGCGCCGCATGGATGATATGGCCGAACGCGGTTTTGCTGCCCACTGGAAATATAAAGAAGGCGAGAAGGACTCCACGGCCAGCGAGACCGAGCTCGATAAATGGCTGTCGACGATTAAGGAAATCCTCGACGACCCTCAGCCGTCGGCCATGGACTTCCTTTCGACCATCAAATTGAATCTCTATTCGTCGGAGATTTTCGTGATTACGCCCAAGGGCGAGTTCAAGACGATGCCTGCAGGCTGCACGGCGCTCGACTTCGCCTTCTCCATTCATACGGTCCTCGGCACCCATTGTATCGGAGCTAAGGTCAACCATCAGCTCGTGCCCATCGACCATCGCCTGAATAGTGGCGACCAGGTCGAAATCCTCACCTCGAATGCGCTCCGCGTGGAGCCGTCGTGGGTGAATTTTGTTACGACAGCCAAAGCTAAGAATAAGGTCGAAGCCATCCTTCGTCGTCAGAAACGCGAGCAGCAGAAGCATGGCGAGGAACTGCTGGAAGACTGGTGCATTCGTCACGAGATAGAGGAGACTAGCCTCGTCCTTGACCGCCTGTGCGCTCATCACAAGACCGAGTCGCGCGAGGACCTGTTTGCTGCCATCGGCTCGGGCACGATTGTGCTCGACGACGAAGACCTCGCGGCCGTTCAGCGCGTGGTCGAAGAACGCTCTTCCTCGAAGGGATGGACACGCTTGATCCCCTTCTACAAGCGAAAGAAGAAATCCGAGGAACCTGCTGAGGCCGAAACACCGGAGGAGGCTTTCGTCTTCGACCGCAAGAAACCGCTCTATCTGAGCGAAGAGAACATCGGCCGCGTCAGCATGTGCCCGCATTGTCATCCTATTCCCGGCGACGAGGTCTTAGGTTATCTCGACGACCAGAACCGCGTCATCGTTCACAAGCGACGCTGTTCGATTGCCGACAAACTGAAGAATGTCGACGGCAATCACATCTTGGCCATTTTCTGGGATACGCACAAGCAGATGAGTTTCGCCGCGACCTTACACATGGAAGGCATAGATCGCGTCGGCATCATCAAGAGCCTGACCGACGTCATCACGGAGCAACTCAACGTCAATGTTCATCGCCTGTCTATAGCCGCCACCAATGGCATCTTCCAAGGCGACATCGAATTGGGCGTTCATGACACCGAGGACCTCGACGTCATCATCAAGGACCTGCGCAAGATAGATGGTATTGAAGAGGTCACGCGCGTGAGCTGAAGAAGTCTCCTTCAGCCTCGGCTTAAACAATCGCTTCCAGCCTCGGCCTAAACTATCTCTTCCAGCCTCGGCCTAAACAATCTCCTCCAGCCTCGGCCTAAACAATCTCCTCAAGCCTCGGCCTAAACTATCTCTTCCAGCCTCGGCCTAAACAATCTCCTCCAGCCTCGGCCTAAACAATCGCTTCCAGTTCGCGCTTAATGGCTAACAGTTGTTCGCGTACGTTCGTAAGGCGCGTCAACAGATCGTTGGTGTTGCGGGCACCTTCACGGTTGCGTTGAATCAGTTCGCGCGCAGCTGACAATTTCATGTTGCGCACCCTCACGAGGTCGTTTACCAGACGGACCTCCTCGATATCCTCCTTCGTATACATACGCACGCCATTGCCCCCTTTCTTGGGCGAAAGGGTAGGGAATTCCTTTTCCCAATAGCGCAACACCGAGGCCGG
>CADCOX010000235.1 GCA_902803195.1 uncultured Bacteroidales bacterium | reverse complement strand
TTCGCGTACGCTACCATAGTTCTTGCCATAAGGATTATTGATACCATTAAGCATCTGATCGAAAATGTCACGACTTTGGTCGCCATTAACCATCTTCTCGTTCGTTCCGCTGAAATTGACAAGAATCAGCAGTCCTTTCTTCGAGCCTGTACCCGCAGACGAAGACCCTATCTTCATTGGCGCCTTACGCCGTTCCTCAATCATTGTGGACATGAGCTTACGCGTTTTCATGGCAAGACGCTCACGATGGGCATTGCGTTGGGCCGACTTCTTGGTCCAAAGCGTTTTGACATCTCGAGAGTCGATGCTCCAAGTGCCATCGGCCTGCTCTGTCAATGCTTCGCCAGTAGCGGGATTGACGTAGAAGTGGAAAGTTTCGTCGCCACGAAGTTCAACCTGAACTCGTTTGCCATCAGAGAGGCTGACGGTGCGAGTGATGCCCCGACGGGCAGGGACGGCCATGACTGCTGTGAATGTTGCAGCAAAGGCGAAGATAGTTAATAGTCTTCTCATTTATTTGTTAATTAAGTTTCATTTCTCTACAAGAAACGTCAAATTCGTGACAAGTTATCACAAATATTCTTGCAAAATTATGAAAATTATTTCAAAGGTACAAATAAATGAGGAGAAAAACGACGAGCATAAAGGGCTCATCCGACAAAAAAGTAACAATAAACCTAGAAATAAATGATATGGGATAAAACCGATGAACGGCTCTATCCCATGGTTGTGTCACACTATTCTTTCCGTATGGTCAAATTGTGGACAAATAGGTCAAAAGAGGAATAAGACATACATTTGACGCTGCAAACTTCTACATGAGTAGAGTTTTAAACATCGTCATTTCAGTAGTTTTTCTATCTGTTTCTCAGTCGCGTCGGGCAGTAGCTGAGCCAAATGTTCACTCATGCGAAGATAGGATTCCTCTGGTGTCCGCGTACAATGGCAAGCATCTTCACCCATCAGACGTTCGGGCGTAGTGAGTAGCGACCATCCAAAACCATACTCATGTCCATGCTTGTCGGTAGGATAGACAAAATCCTCAGTCACGATGCGGCATGCCATTTGCAAGCGACTCACGTAGGCATCGAACTTTGAGCGCATGTTCTTGCCTGTGAAGTCACAAGCAGCGCGCAGTTCGCGAGTAATCATGCTGCCCTCCTCGCGCAGGGTCATGAGGATGATGTCCTCGATACAGCCCTCTTCGGGAGCTGGATGAGTGCTCCGACGCCAATTACAGAAATCTGGCCACCATTCACGAGCGATGAACGTAGCTTTGCCTGCAAAGAACTTACCATAAACACAGTCTCCCTCGCGTACGACGGAGCCTTTCCACTGCCACAACGGCCACTCCCACGAACCGTCAGGGAAGACCGTGTAGCGACACTCCTCGGCCATCATGCTCTCAGCGGCAAAGCCTGATATACCACTCTCCAACAATGGCAAGAAACCAATCTGTTGGATGCAAGCCATCAGTTCGGGACAGGTATGGATGAATCCATCCCCATTACGTTCATGCAGTCTCTTGAAATAGTCAACAAAAGTATTCATCTTGAGTTCTTGTCTTGAGATGCTTTCGCTCTACGCCATTGCTTTGCTCTTACATTTATGTTCTCCTTTAAGCATTCGCTGTAAAGCCAAGGTTCACAACTATGTATGTCGCCGACATTGATGAAGTTCTTGTAAGGGCGGTACTCGGCTCCACTATACCCTTTAACGACCAAGACGTGGTGCTCAGAAGAGAGCGTAACTGTGATGCTGTCATGCAACGTGGCTGACGTTGCATCGGTTCGCCAGTTCACGGGGTTGATGGCGAAACATGTAGCACCTACTACGGGCTGGATATACTTCACGTCCTTTACGGTGTTGTAGCAGATGGTAACGCCTGTGTCCGTCTCGCCACGTGCTGCCTTGATATGTTTACACTCCAATGTGTCCCTTGGCGTAACCTTGTATCCCATAACATAAGCTGCAGCCAACTGTCCGTAAGTCTCGTCGCTCATGTGCTTCAACAACTCCACCACCGCCAAGCCTCCTTGGCTGAAACCCGCTATGATGAGTGGCCGCAGCTTGTCGCGTCGCGCCAGGAAATGATCGAAGGCAGCACAGACATCGCTCATAGACAAGCGCGTACGCTGTCGTGTGCTGTCCTCGTTGTTCATCATGAAAGCCTCTATCGTAGAATGCCGGTAGAAAGGAGCGTAGAAACGATTGCCGGGTGACATGTAAGCGGCCACCTTGCTGATTTCCGTGGTCATGTGTTCGCGATGTAAAGGTTTCCATACGTCGGCATAGTGACTCAGACGGCCATTGTCATCCAGCCAGTCCTCTTCCCACGTTGAAACGACGTAGAACACATCAGCTCCATTGCCAGCCGAATCACCGTCTACCGTGAACCACATCGTATTATCATCATAATCAGGTGCCTGCGGGATGAACACCGACTGGCGAATCGTGTCCTGTACGCTACCATCGATTGATGCATAACGTTTATGCGACACACAGCCGCACAATAATAAGATGACGCCTAAGAGAAACGATTTGTGAAATTTCATACCCAGATTAATAATTGGAATCAAGACATGCGAAGACGCTCCTTGACAGCTGAGCGCCAGTCTCCATTCTTCTCGACCAAAAGCGTCTGAATGCCAAGACGATCGGCTGCTTCGACGTTGGCCATGCTGTCATCAAGGAACAGCGTCTCTGATGGTTGCAGAGCAGAGTCCTCGAGCATGTGGCGGAAGATGCCTTCGTTGGGCTTCATGATGCCTACCTCATAGGAGGTGTAGCACTTGTCCATATAACTGCTGAGGGGGCGATGATAAGCGCAGAAGTCTGCACTCTCGGCCCACGATTGGACAAAGGGATTGGTGTTGGAGAGCAGGTAGGTGTGATAGCCTCGGCGACGGAGGGCATCGATGGCG
>CADCOX010000234.1 GCA_902803195.1 uncultured Bacteroidales bacterium | reverse complement strand
TTCTATGGACGTACCAACATCTTCCCCAAGAACGAAGGCATGAAGATCTACGTCCCCGACGGCACCGTCGACACCTACAAGCAGGCGTGGCCTGAATACGCGGAGTACATCGTCAGCGACAAGACATTGAAGAACCGCAAGGTCGTCAGCGTCGCCGAGCCCGGTCAGCTGGCGCAAGCGCTCGAGCTCACCGTCTTCAAGGAGTTCAACAAAGTGCATTACCTGCGCGGCGAATACGCCAGCATCGACTCGCTCACCATCACCGGTCCCCTCAACGGTGAGGACCTCGGCGTCATCCGTCACCTGGCAGGTGCCGACGCCTACGACAGCGATCCCACCGACGGCTGCCTCACCTACCTCAACCTGTGGGACGCCGACATCAAGAAGGACGAGACGAACGCCTACAATGGCAATGGCGCTGACGAGTATGTCGATGCCGACAACAAGGTGCCCGACTACCTCTTCGAGAACTGTACCTCCATCCAGACTGTCATCTTCCCGAAGACGGCCACCTACATCGGCGAGAACATCTTCGAGGACGCCACCAGCCTGCGAAAGGTATGCGTAGGGCTGGCCACCACGGGCTACGAGTGCGACATCCTGCAGAGCCTCACGGGCATCGACGAACTCGTGCTGCTGACCGACAGCCATGCCACCAGCGACTATAAGGATCCATGGGAGGCCGACATCACGGCTACATATACGACCAACGCACAGGTCGGCAACTATCTGGGCGACATCTACCTGACACGACGCAGCAACTATGTGATGGCACCGCTCAAGGACGATGCCGCGATGCGCATGTTGGCCGACCGCGGACGGTTCTTCCCCAGCGACTACATGGAATTGGAGGACGTCGATGGTCTGTTCGACCGCAACAACACGATCACCGACCTCAGCGACTTCTACAAGTTCGCCCACGTGAAAGCGCTCAACAACACCTTCACCGATGCCACGGCCCTGCGCATCGTCACGCTGCCCGACAGCATCGCGACCATCAGCGCCGACGCCTTCGCGGGATGCATCAGCCTCGACACCATCTACGTCGCCTGCGACTCCGTGCCCGAGATGGCGCCACATGCCCTTAAGGACCTGCCCGACGGCTTCCGCATCCTCGTGCCGAAACGCCTCTGCAAGCTCTACCGCATGAAGTGGACCGAGTATGCCGACCACATCAACGTTGACGAGTCGCTCTACGATCAGAGCGACATCGTAACGGTCAGCCTCACCGAGCCCAACACGCTCGCCCAGCGTCTCGGCCTGACCATAGGCTACGGCAAGAGCGCCAGCACGAAGTGCATGGACGGCCTCAGCGGCAACTACAGCCAGATACACAGGCTGAAGGTTGTAGGCCCCATCTCAGGCGCTGACTTCGACGTCATCCGCCACTTGGCAGGCTGGTGTCCCTGCCTACGGCGGCGCAACCTCGCCGGACACCTTGAGTACCTCGACCTCTACGAGGCTGACATCAGGGCGTCAGACATCGGTATCAACGGCGAGAACTCCGGCATGAGCGGCAACAGCAGCCATGTCTATTCCGTCGACGACGACGACGTCATGCCCTACCATGCGCTGCTGAAGGCCTACAACCTGAAGACGCTCATCCTGCCGAAGTCGTGCAAGAAAGTGGACGCACGCGCCATGCAGGAGTGCGAAGGACTGGAGGTCATCGTCATCGGCGACCATACCGAGGAGTTCAACTGGAACGCCCTCGATGACGACGCCTCGCTGACGCGCATGTACTTCCTCACCGAGAAGAAGGTGAAGCTGACTGCCCAGAACGCCATCTGGCGTAACCTCTGCAACAACTACAACCCGACGTTCGACGCCTTCTACGTCCGTCCCTCGCAGCTCAACGACTATCGCAACGATCCCAACTATACGGGCAGCTCATGGCAACGCACGAACAACATCCAGTGCGGCATCTTCGACGACGACGAGCAGTTCCTGCCCTTTGCCGCACATGCTGCCGTGACCTACGACGACCTCGCCACCGTGACCGACGTCAACGGATGGTTCGCGGGACACAAGGACATCAAGGACCTCTCGGCACTCGCCTACACCTCCATCCACGCGTTGCGACATAGTGACCTGCAGGAACTCAGGAAGCTCGAGAAGATTGAACTGCCCGCCACATTCCAGGCGTTCTACGACAACACCCTCCAGCGTGACACCCAGGGTGAGGTGATTGCCGACACGCTCGACCACCGTCCGTTCGCCTATGCCGACCGCCTGCGCTATGTCAACATGGTGAATTGCGACTCGACGACGGTCATCGACGACCTGCGCGGCGGCATCAAGCAGAAACTCGGCATCGCCGAACAGGCGCTCGTCTATCTGCCCAGCTCCTACGGACAGAGCGACGGCACGAACGTCGTGGTCAACACGGCCGACGGCTCGTTCAAGGCAAGGGCTTACCTCATGGCCGACAATAGGGACTACTGCGTGCCGATAGCCTTCGAGACCGACTCGGTCATCAACACGCGTACCCTGCCCACAGCATCCGTGCCCTATACCGTCTGCGTGCCATACAAGCTGAAGGTGCCGGCCTACTCGCGTGCCTACCAGCTGAGCGAGCGCAGCGGCAACACCCTCGTGTTCAAGGAGGTGAAGGGCGACCTCGAAGCGATGCGTCCCTACCTGCTGAAGGTAGTGGGCAACAAGCGCCTGCGCAAGACGTCCACGACGCTCAACACCGACATCCAGCAGACCATTCCTGCCAACGGCGGCAGCACCTACGGCCGTCAGGACGACGCACCGGGCTACTCGCTGCGCGGCACCTTCGACGGCATCGACAATCAGACGGCCGGCGAGATGGGTGCCTACATCCTGCAGAGCGACGGCGACTGGCATCCCGTCGTCTCGTCGACCGATGCCGAGAAGAGGGCTGAGATCCTGCCCTTCCGCGCCTTCCTCCTGCCGAGCATGCGCAATGCCAAGGCTCAGATAGGCATGCACCTCGACGACGCTGACACCGATGGCATCGACACCCTCGAGACCATCGACGAGGACGGCACCCACCGCTACTACGACCTCAGTGGACGTGAACTGCCCGGCAGGCCTGCACGCGGCATATACATCTATAATGGTAAGAAGTACTTGAACAAGTAAATTAAAGGGTCGCTTCGCTCAAAATTATAAGAAAATTGAAAGAAAAATTATAAGACTACATGGACTTAATTCAAGAGCATAACAACCAGTATAAGTTCTTTCAAGAAATAACCGGTGAGGCTATGCGTGTTCATCACAAGTTTCACAATGGTCTACTGGAATCGGCTTACGAGGCCGCCTTAAAGGTACCACCGCGTGCCGACAACAGGCGAAATTAAGAAGATAAAACTCTTATAATTTTTAAAATTAATTTTACTATAATTTTGAGCGGAGCGACCAAAAAAATAAAGGAACCAAAACAATAACTATTTAATAATAAAAACAATGAAAAAGATTTGGATCTTAATGCTAGGACTGTTGGCCATCGTCGGTTGCAAGGACGATGATGAGTCCACAACGCGTCCTGCTACCCAAGAGCAAATGGAGGCGCTGACCGACAACTGGTATGCCGAACTGCCCATGAGCGGCGAAACCGCTAACTGGCGTACCGAGGAAGAGGGCGACATGACGACCTACGACCACATTGGAGTCATCATCTACCTCAACGGCTACAATCCCTCTGGAGATGCCTCCTTTTGGGGGTACCTCTATCTACAGGACGGTGATATGGTGAACTTCGATGGCCTCCTGAGTGATAATCATGAGCGTTCTACGTTCAATTTCACGATGGACAGCGAAGGGAATATCACGCCGTCAAGTAGCCTGACCGACGCACCTCAAGTGACGAACATGCACTATGACAGCGAGAAGGACATCATCACCGCCGACGTCATCTATAAAGGTCAGACGATTGCCCTTATCTTCAGACGTCCATCTGAGGAGCAGAAGACCGCTCTCAACGAATTCTGGGATATACTCATCGAAGCTGGCGAGGTCGGTGGTAGCTCCGACAGGGGCGACGAACAAGATACCGACATCCAAGAAGACGGTGCTACTGAACCATCCCGCGTCAAACGCTCATAAATACAAAAAACTATAGATTATGAAAAAACATTTAACCATCGCCTTTGCCTCCCTATTCGTCTTCGCACAGGGGGCATGGGCGCAGGACCAAGAACCACACTTCAAGACGATTAAGGACACGGACGGCACTGTGCTCCAAGACGGTTCC
>CADCOX010000233.1 GCA_902803195.1 uncultured Bacteroidales bacterium | reverse complement strand
TGAAGAGGAAGTTGTCCATCTGCGGCTCGTGGAAGTTCCAGAAGACGTAGATGCACAGCGTGTTCATACCGAGGGCCTTGCACATCTTGATGCGCTGATCCCAGTACTCGCGTGGAATACGTGGATAGTGCACCTCAGCGGCCTTTACGACAAAGGGTTTATCGTTCAACAGGAACGTCTTGTCGCCAACGCGGAAGCTACCGACCTTGGCGGCAGGGGCAGCTGCAATGCTGTTGCAGCAGAAGAGACCGGCCACGAAGGCCAGCGAGAGAATCAGATGTCTCATTAGTCAGTTGTTATGAGTGATAAACGTTTTATTCGACTGCAAAGTTACAATTAATTTCTGATAATCTATGCTTTTTCACAGAAAAATCATCGAATGAGTCAAAAAAAATGCAAACGACATTTATTCGACAATTTATCGCCAGAGGTTCGGCTCTCTGCAGCAGGCGGGGCCTCCTTTCACGACGGGTGGCGGGAGTTAACGCGAAAGGTGGCGGGGGGTTACGCGTATATACGCGTGAGCCTTTACGTATATACGCTCAGCCCTTTGCGTATAGTACGCGTGACGGCTAGCGTATAGTACGCGTGACAGCTTGCGTCCGTACTTCCGACAGCCGGCGAGCGGAGGTGTAAAGAGGTTGAACGGAAAGGAGGCATGGAAAGGGATGGCGCTTGAAGTGGAAGGGGGCAGCGATAATCGCTGCATAAAGGACGGGACAGGCAGCGAGACATAAAAGACGGAACAAAAAGCGAGGCACAAAGGACGGAACGGACAGTGAGGCGAAAAGGACGGAACGGGCAGCGAGGTGCGAAGGACTGAACGGCACTTAAAACGGATGAGCAGACTACCTGTAAGTCAAACATAAAAGAATGAGCGGGAAAAAGCGAAAATAATGCCGATTTTTGTTGAGTATTCGGAAAAAAAGGCGTAACTTTGTACCCATAAAAGCAACATAAGAACGATTATGAAAACACAAAAGTTCTACGTCATCCTTACCGTCTTCCTGCTGACGGCAGCCTCTTCCTCGGCTCAGCGCCGACAATGCATCGATGCCGGTTGGCATTTCCTCTTGGGCGACGGCAGCGCAGTGCTCGCTACGCCTTCGGTCGCCACGCAGTGGCGCACGCTCGCACTGCCCCACGACTGGAGCGTCGAGCCCGAAGCCGCAGCACAGGCTGGCGGCGAGGTCATCGGTCCCTTCTCGTCGAAGAGTATCGGGAAGGACCGCACCGGTCACACGGTAGGCGGCGAAGGTTGGTACGAGCGTACGCTCAACTGCACGGCCGCCGATCTCGAAGGGCGTATCGTCCTCTATTTCGAAGGCGCCTACAACCAGTCGTGGACCTACGTTAACGGCACGCTCGCCGGTACCAACGTTTACGGCTACAGCAGCTTCCGCTATGACATCACCGACCTGCTCCACGAAGGCGCGAACAGCATTGTCGTGAAGGTCGTGAACGCCGGCAACAACACGCGTTGGTACGCGGGCAGCGGCATCTATCGCCACGTATGGCTGCAACGGACGGCCGCCGTCCACGTCGACGAGTGGGACACGTTCTTGACGCTGCAGGACGAGGGCTTGACTCTCCGCGACGGCTTGGCCACAGGCACGCTCGCCGTCCAGACAAACATCTGCAACGAAAACCGCTCCGCTGCAAAGGGTTCGATCTGCGTGGATATCCTCGACGCCGAAGGCAGCATCATCGCCAGCGCACAAACCCCTTACGGAAAGATAGCCCCCCGCAGTCGGCAGGACATCTCCCTCAACCTTGCGCTCACTGACGCCCGTACGTGGAGCCCCGAACAGCCAGTGCTCTACGACGCCGTCATCAGCGTCAAGGACCGCAAAGGCCACACCTTGGACGCGCTGACGAAGCGCATCGGCCTGCGCTCGCTGACATTCTCGGCCACCGACGGTTTCCGCCTCAACGGGCTGCCTACGCTCCTGCGCGGAGGTTGCGTCCACCACGACAACGGCCTCCTCGGCGCGGCAGCCTTCGACGAGGCTGAGACACGCAAGCTGCTGACGCTGAAGGCACAGGGCTTCAATGCCGTCCGCACAAGCCACAACCCACCTTCAGAGCATTTCCTCGACGCGTGCGATGAGATCGGACTGATGGTCATCGACGAATGCTTCGACCAGTGGGTGCGTGCCAAGAATCCCGATGACTACCACAACTACTTCCCCACTCACAGCGACGATGACTTGTCCACTCTCGTACGGCGCGACCGCAACCATCCCTCGGTCATCATCTGGAGCATCGGCAATGAGATCCCCGGACGCATCGACCCCGAGGGCATCGACGCTGCAGCCCGCCTGCGCACCGACGTTCTGAAACTGGATGCCACGCGCCCCGTGACGGCTGCCATCTGCGGCTGGGACGAAGGCGCGACCTGGGACAAAGCCGGCAGCCAATGGGAGGACAAATGGAAAGTAGAGAATGTGAAGGCCTTCGAGAGCTTGGACATTGGCGGATACAACTACCTCTACGGCCGCTACGAACCCGACCATGCCTCAGCCCCTAACCGCGTGATCTGCGGTCTGGAGAGCTATCCTAAGCAGGCCTCGGAGAACTGGACATTGGTGGAACGCCTGCCTTATGTCATCGGCGACTTCGTCTGGACAGCCGTCGACTATCTGGGCGAAGCCGGCATCGGCGCAGCCTTCGCCGACCGCGAGCCAAAGTTCTTCCAGGACTGGCCTTGGTTTAATGCCTTCTGCGGCGACATCGACATCATCGGACAGAAGAAACCCCAGTCCTACTATCGCGACGTCGTCTGGCGCCAAGCGCCGGTGACGATGGCCGTGCAGATGGGGCCTTCCCATAACAACGCATGGGGTTGGCAACTTGAGGAACAAAGTTGGACTTGGCCAAATCACGAGGGAGAGACGGCAACCGTGAACGTCTACAGCCGTGCCCCGCGTGTGCGTCTCTACCTCGACAATGAACTCATCGGCGAGCAAGCGCCCGGCAGCACATTCTGGACGCCCTTCCAACTCGCCTATCGCCCCGGCAGACTACGCGCCGTCAACCTCAACGCCGAAGGCGACGAACTGCCCGACGAGGCCTTCGTGCTCGAGACCACAGGCCCGGCCGTAGGCGTGCGCTGCGTCTACGAAGACAGCTCACTCACGACCGACGTCAACGACTTGGCCTTCGTCACCCTTGAACTCGTCGATGCCGACGGACGAACAATTACCAGTGACTGCTCGACGCAGATCGCCATCACGAACGAGGGCGCGGGCGAACTCATCGCCTGCGGAACGGCCAACCCCTCCGACATGCGCAGCTTCCGCTCCACAACCCCTACCCTCTTCCGCGGCCGCGCACTCGCCATCCTGCGCTCCAACGGAGTCGCAGGCGAAGTGAAACTGAAGGCAGAGATCCTGAATCCCTGACCAGAGGGAACAAACTGACGCATGGTTGACAGCCAAGACGAGGAAAGGCAATGAGTGCAGATTAGACCCTATCTCCTGCTCCGACAAGGGCATGCGAGTCAAATTGTTCATCGTTGTTCAAAGAAAAATAGCGATTTTTGACGAGAAGTCGGAAATAAACTATATCTTTGCACCCACTTATGGGCTTTCAGGCTTGCCAAGGCCGAATGCGTCGAACGAATTTACATCAACAATAAACTCAATATAATGTACAGAACACACACTTGTGGCGAACTCCGAATCGCCAATGTGGGCCAGACGGTGACGCTGGCCGGTTGGGTGCAGCGCACCCGCAAGATGGGCGGCATGACCTTCGTGGACATGCGCGACCGCTATGGTATCACTCAGATTGTCTTCGAAGAGGGCACCGCCCTTTTCGAGCAAGCCAATAAGCTCGGCCGCGAATACGTCGTACAAGTGACGGGCACCGTGAGCGAGCGCTCCAACAAGAACAAGAACCTGCCCACGGGCGACGTCGAGATCATCGCCACGGAGCTGCGCGTACTCAACGAGAGCGTGACACCTCCCTTCACCATCGAGGACCAGAGCGACGGCGGCGACGACCTGCGCATGAAATACCGCTATTTGGACCTGCGCCGCAGCTGCGTCCGCAAGAACCTCGAACTGCGTCACAAGATGACGATGGAGGTGCGCCGCTACCTCGACAGCCTCGGCTTCCTCGAGATTGAGACGCCTATGCTCATCGGCAGCACGCCCGAGGGCGCTCGCGACTTCGTCGTCCCCTCTCGCATGAACCCCGGTCAGTTCTACGCTCTGCCCCAAAGTCCGCAGACGCTGAAGCAGCTGCTGATGGTCAGCGGCATGGACCGCTACTTCCAAATCGTCAAATGTTTCCGCGACGAGGACCTGCGCGCCGACCGCCAGCCCGAATTCACGCAGATCGACTGCGAGATGAGTTTCGTCACTCAGGAAGACATCCTGCAGACCTTCGAGGGCATGGCCAAGCACCTCTTCCGCGAGCTGCGCGGCATTGAGCTCGAGGGCGCCTTCCCCCGCATGACTTGGGCAGATGCAATGAAGTACTATGGTTCCGACAAGCCCGACACGCGCTTCGACATGAAGTTCGTGGAACTGAAGGACGTCTTCGCCAAAGCCCCCGGCTTCAGTGTTTTCGACGATGCCAAGTACATCGGTGGCATCTGCGCCACGGGCCAGGCCGTCTACACGCGCAAGCAACTCGACCAACTGACCGACTTCGTCAAACGCCCGCAGATCGGCGCCAAGGGACTCGTCTATGCCCGCATCAACGAGGACGGCAGCGTGAAGTCAAGCGTCGACAAGTTCTACGGTGCTGACGTGCTCGAGGAGTTGAAGGCTGCGATGAACGCTC